>JAHENO010000227.1 GCA_018609945.1 Haloarculaceae archaeon
CCCGAGGAGGTCCGCGAGGAGATCAAGACCGACGTGGTCCGCTACGTCGAGGAGTACGCCGACAACATCCTCGTGGGAATTCTGGTCCTCGACGGGAAGGCGGCGGTGGACATCATCGACCGCCACTCGGGACCCGACGAGGTGCCCCACGATGTGGAACTCTTTCACTTCCTGCGGGACGTCGGTATCCCGCCGGTGGTGGCGGTCAACAAGATGGACAAGGTCGACGACCGCGACGACCGTCTCGACGCGATCTGTGACCGGCTCGGGCTCGTCCCGCCCTGGCAACAGTGGCAGGAGACGATTGCACCCATCAGCGCCAAACGGGGGAGCATCGAGGCGCTGACCGACGCGGTCGGCCACCACCTCCACGAGGCGGGTCGGGACGACCTACGCGGGTTTTTCTAGTCACTGGCCGGTGTAGCGACACGGCACACGGTACGGGAGTCAGGCGACGTTGAAGCCCTTGTCGCGGAGGAAATCCTCGACGCGGCCGGTGTGGTTGCCCTGGAGCTCGATCTGCCCCTCGTCGACGGTCCCCCCACACGCGAACTTCGATTTGAGGTCCGAGGACAGGCTGTCCATGTCGACTTCGTTGGGGTCGAACCCCTCGATGATCGTTACCTCTTTGCCGTAGCGGCGCTCGTCGATGCGGATGCTGATCTCCTGGGAGTCCTTGGCGACGTCCTCGCAGACGCAGAGCTCCTCGGGCAGCCCGCACGTCGAGCAGACTTCCGACATTACAGGTCGGCCTACGAAAGCGTCCTATTAAACATTGTCGGGGATTTCAGCGGGGAGACGCGTCTCGCGGTCGAACCGCCATCCGCCGCCGTCGTGCCTTCGAGGGAACCGCCCGATCCCGCGGCCGTGGACGGGAACGCCGGTGCGGCCGCTCACCGCCAGCAGGCAGCCGTCACGGGACAGTACCGTCCGGCCTACAGTCGGGTGAGGTTCTCGGCCCGTGGCCCCTTCTCCGCTTCGACGATGTCGAACTCGACTTCCTGGCCCTCCTCGAGGTCGGGGCCGCCGACGTCCTCCATGTGGAAGAAGACGTCCTCGTCCGCGTCGTCAGTCTCGATGAAACCGTAACCGCCTGACTCCTTGAAGAAGTCAACCGTACCTTGCGCCATTGCACGTTGGCAGACGTGACGACCGTATTAAAAGCCTGCGGGTTTTTGCCCCGCTGGCGCCGGCCGGCGCCCGTCCAAACACAAAACTCATGTCACCTGACCGTGTGGAATCGGACGATGCTTGCCCGACTGCGCCGCCCCGCCACCCGCGTCTACGAGCGCGTGCTCGAAGCCGAGGTCTCCGAGATACCCTCGCACGTGGCGGTCATCATGGACGGCAACCGCCGGTACGCCGACCAACAGGGTGCGGACCCGACTGACGGCCACCGGGCCGGCGCCGAGACGACGGAGACGCTCCTGGAGTGGTGTGACGAACTCGGAATCGAGGAGGTCACCCTCTACACCTTCTCGACGGAGAACTTCGAACGGCCGCGAGCCGAACGGGAGGAGCTGTTCGACCTCATCGCGGCGAAGCTCCGGGAGTTCGCCGACGCCGACCGTGTCCACGAGAGCGAGGTGCGCATCCGCGCAATCGGCAACCTCGACCGCCTGCCCGAGCGGGTCCGGGAGGCAGTCGACTACGCCGACCGGCGAACAGGGGCGTACGACCGGCTGCACCTCAACGTCGCGCTCGCCTACGGCGGCCGCCGGGAACTGCTGGACGCCACGCGAGCGATCGCCCGCCGGGTCGAACGGAACGACCTCGACCCCACCGACATCGACAGCACGACCGTCGATGACGCCCTCTACGACGGGCCGACCCGGGACGTCGACCTCATCGTCCGCACCGGCGGCGACGAGCGCACCTCGAACTTCCTGCCCTGGCAAGCAAACGGCAACGAGGCCGCAGTCTACTTCACGGCTCCCTACTGGCCCGAATTCCGGAAAGTGGATTTCCTGCGTGGCATCCGGACCTACGAGCACCGCGAGGAGACCTGGCGCCATACCCGTGCCCGGCGGGCGCTGGCGGTCGTGCGCGCGTTCGGCCCCGGGGAGTGCCCGGAGGCGACGCGCGCCCTCGACCGGTTCCGCGAGGCCCTTCCGGGGCGTGAGCGCGAGAGTCTCCCCGTCGACCCCGAGAGGGGAGACGGGTCGCCGGAACCACCGGCAGACTGACCGCGGAGGCAGCCGGTGTGGGGTCGCGACCGCGAACCGCTATCGGGGGGTTTTTCGCCAGCGGGTCCCAACCGGCTCTCATGTCCGCGCTCCGTGACGCGTTGCGAGACCTGCCCGACGCCGTCTACGCCGACCTCTTGGAGGGTGACGAGGCGTACCTGCTCGTCGTGGACCTCCCCGGGGCGACCGCCAAGACAATCGACGCTCGCGTGGAAGGCGGGCGGCTCGTCATCGAGGCCCGCCGCGAGAAGGACGTCCCGCCGGAGTTCCGCTACGTCGAGGAGGACCGCGCCCTCTTCCTAGACGCGGAGCTTCCGCTCCCGCCGGACGCGACCGGGGCCGACGCCGAGGGGTCCGTCGAGCGTGGCGTCCTCGAACTCCGCCTCCCGAAACAGTCGGCCACGCCGGGCACGTCGATACCAATCGGCCAGGAGTGACGGTGAACCTGCGTGCGTACTGGCGGTTCGTCATCGTCACCTGGCAGTTCCTCCCGCTCATCCTCGCGTACGCGCGCGACCGGCGTCGCTTCCTCCTGTTCGGGCGCTCCCGGCAGGTGTCGCCAGCACAGCGCCGCCGGCGGGCGGCCTCGCTTCTGGACTCGCTTTTGACCCTCGGGCCGACGTTCATCAAGCTCGGGCAACTCCTGTCGACCCGACCGGACATCCTCCCGCCGGAGTACATCGACGAGTTCACCAAACTCCAGGACAGCGTCCCGCCCGCCGACTGGCCCGACGCGAAGGCCGTCCTCGAAGCCGAACTGGGGGCCGTCGACGAGCGCTTCGCAGACTTCGAGACGGACGCCATCAGCGGGGCGAGTCTGGGCCAGGTGTACTTCGCCCGCGTGGACGGCCAGCCGGTGGCTGTGAAGGTCCGCCGGCCCGGCGTCGAGGACCTCGTCGAGGCCGACCTCCGGGTCATCCGGTGGTCGCTGCCGATCCTGATGTACTTCGTCGACGAGGCGCGCTCGTTTTCGCTGGAGACCCTGGCCGACGAATTCGCCAAGACCATCCGACAGGAGATGGACTACAAGCGGGAGGCGCGGATGCTGGTGGAGATCCGCGAGAACTTCGCGGGGTACGAGGGCATCCGTATGCCCCGGGTGATCGACTCCCACTCGACGGGGCGGGTGCTCACGATGGAATACGTCAAAGGGACGAAGATCAGCAACGTCGAGGAACTCGACTCGCGGAACCTCGACCGCTCGGAACTGGCCGAGCGCCTCCAGCGGGCCTACCTGAAGATGATCATCGACGACGGCGTCTTCCACGCGGATCCCCACCCGGGGAACCTCGCCGTCCAGGACGACGGGACGCTCGTCTTCTACGACTTCGGGATGAGCGGCTACGTCGACCCGTTCGTCCAGGACAGGATCGTCGACTTCTACGCCGCCGTCGCCAGCCAGGACATCGACGCCATCCTCGATACGCTCATCGAGATGGGCACTCTCAGTCCGGAGGCCGACCGGCAGGTAATGGGGGACGTGATGGAGCTGGCAATCGCCGACGCCCGCGGGGAAGATATCGAACAGTACCGCGTCCAGCAGATCGTCCAGCAGGTCGAGGACACCATCTACGAGTTCCCGCTCCGCCTGCCGTCGAATCTCGCCCTGGTGTTGCGCGTGGCGACCGTCGTCGAGGGGGTCTGCGTGACGCTCGATCCCGACTTCGACTTCATCGACGTCGCCACCGGCTACCTCCGCTCGCAGGGATACATCGAGGAAGGCGTCCGCGATTTCGTCGAGGAGCGGGTGACGGAGGTCCGCGACGCCGCCGAATCGGTGGTGCGCGTCCCGCCGAAACTGGAGGACGCGCTCGACCGCATCGAGCGCGAGGACCTCCACGTTCGGGCGGACATCGAGGACTCGGACAACCTCCTCGACCGCCTCGCTGCCCGCCTCATCCTCGGGATGGCCCTCGCGACCGGCGGGCTCTCGACGGCCGTCCTCTATTCGTTCTCGACGGTGGAGGCGACGGCCGTCGCGGGTGGGGCGACCGGCGTCGTCATCGTCCTGCTGTACCGCTCGTTCCGCAAGCGGCGGGGCATACGCGCACAGCCACAGTTCACCCGGCAGAACCTCCGCGAACGACAGGACGAGAGCGAGGAGGCCGGTGCGCTGGGCTTCGGTGACGCCGTCGTCGGCGAGGGAGAAATCTCGGCGGTCGATCGCGACGACGAGACATAGCCTGGTCGGGCCCGCCCAGTCGGCCGAGCGCCCGACGGGTCGGGAAAGGCGTCGGCTGGTGCCGCGACGCACCTGTCGCGACATTCCAAACGGTTTATACTGGCAGGTAGACAACCCCGGGACATGGCCAGACAGCAGACAGAGGTCCGCGACCTCGACGAGGGGAACTACGTGATGATCGAGGATACGCCCTGCCGGATCACCGCCTACAGCACCGCCAAACCGGGCAAACACGGCAGCGCGAAGGCCCGCATCGAGGCGTCGGGCGTCTTCGACGGCAAGAAACGCTCCCTGTCACAGCCCGTCGACGCGAAGGTGTGGGTCCCCATCATCGAGCGCAAGCAGGGGCAGGTCATCGACGTCCGCGACGGCGAAGTGCAGGTGATGGACCTGGAGACGTACGACAACTTCGTGATGCGCGCCGACGACGAGACGCTGGAGACCGACGACGAGATCGAGTTCCTCGAGTACGAGGACCAGCGCAAGATCGTCTGATGTTCCCGGGTGCGGCGGCCGACCGCGAGGAGGCGGCCTACGCGGTGATCGGCGCGCCCCTGGACGCGTCGACGACCGGCCGCCCGGGCACCCGGTACGGCCCCCGCGAGGTGCGCCACGCCGGTCGCTCCTTCGAGGACTACGACCACCACACTGGCCTGTCCTTCTCGGAGCGTGCCGTCCACGACGCGGGGGACATCGAGCCCACGGACGACGTCGGAGAGTATCTCACCTACCTGGAGGGGACGGTCTCGGAGTACCGCGAGAGCGGCGTCGTGCCGCTCCTGGTCGGCGGCGAACACACCGTGACGGTGGCGGCCGTGCGCGCGCTCGTCCCCGAGGTCGTCGTCTGTCTGGACGCACACCTCGATTTGCGCGAGTCGTACGCGGGCAACCCACGCAGCCACGCGACCGTGCTGAACCACGCGCTGGCGGCCGGCGCGCGGGTGGTCGTGCTGGGGGCACGTGCTGGCAGTAGAGAGGAATGGGAGCGTGCCGAACGCGAGGACGTCACGGTCGTCCCTCCCGCCGAGGTCCCGGAGTGGGAACCGGACCTCGCGGGACAGGTCTACCTGAGCGTCGACGTCGACGCCGCGGACCCGGGGTTCGCGCCGGGCACCGGGACACCGGAACCGTTCGGGCTGGCGCCCGCGACGATGCACGAAGTGGTGCGCGACGTCGCGCCGGGGGCGGTCGGGTTCGACGTCGTTGAGGTCACCGACCGCGACGACGGGCAGGCGGCGACGCTCGCGGCGAAGTTACTGCGCGCGTTCGTCTACGCGCACGCCTCGGGGTAACGGCCGGACCCGGCGGCGCCGGGATGGACACCGGCAGTCGGTTCACCGGCCGTGGCCTTTTTGCCCGGACGGACAGTCCTTCCAGGCATGGACCACCTCTCCTCGTGTTACTTCTGCGGGACGTCGCTGGACGCCACCATCCGGGACTACCGGGTCGTCCCGGTCGAATTGCGCGACACCGACGAGGTCACGACTGCGACGCTGTGCCAGTCCTGCCACGGCAAACTCGAACGCCTGCTCGCGCCAGTCGTCACGGCCGCCGGCGCGGAGGGGGCAACACTCGACGTGAGCACGCCTCCGGATCGGCGGGAGAGCGACGGAAAAGGGACCGCCGACGCGGTCGACCAAGACGACGTTACTGAATCGGTGGACGCCGACGATTCTGCGTCCGAAACTGCCGACGCCGAGGCCGAGGCGGACGCAGAGGGGGACGACCCGCTGCTGTCCGACGTCGAGTCGAACCTCGTCGAGATCGACGAGGAACCACTGACAGAGACTGCGGACCCGGGGGACCCACTCGCTGGAAGCGAGGAGGAACCGGACGCCGAGAGCGACGGAAATGTCAGCAACAGGACAGGCGAAGAAGGCGAAGGCGACGACAAGGATGTGGCAGACCAGAAGTCAGACCGGGACGAGAGAACCGTGCGAATCAGACACGAGACGGACGACACCGCGACCGACGAGGAAGACGAAACCGGCTCCGGGAAAGAAGCCGACGCGGGTGGAGATGACGACGATGGCGGGCAGTCGGAGACCGCACGGACCACAGTATCGGCTCTGGAGTACAACAAGGTGATGCGCTTGCTCCAGAACAGGGACTTCCCGGTCGATCGGCGCGAGTTCGTGGCGGTGGCCGCTAGCGCCTACGGGCTGGCAGAACAGGAGTGTGCCGAGGTCATCGATCTCGCCGTCGACCGCGGGCTCGTCGCCGAGCGCGACGGGCAGCTCGTCCGTCCGGACTGATAGCGACTGCCGTGGCTACTTTCCATGTCGACCGCACGATGTCGTGCGGTCGATCCGGTACTGAACGACAGCAGTCATTCCGATAGTGACCGGGCAACGTTCGCTGTGCTGGAGGGTGTTGGCCCGGAATCAGTAGCCACTTGAGGGGGACCGACCGAGTACGCACATGCGCGTCGCCCATCGGGAACGCCGGGAGGGAGGTCGCGAGCGGCTGACGCTGGTCCCCGAGAGCCTGGACGACCTCTGGCACCTCTCGCACGTGATCGAGCCAGGCGACCGCGTCGCGGGCGATACGACGCGGCGCATCCAGCGCGATGACGACCAGCTCCGTGACACGGGCGGCGAGCGCGAACACCTCTGGGTCGAACTCGATGTCGAGACGGTCGAGTTCGCCAAGTTCGCTAACCGCCTGCGCGTCGGCGGCGTCATCGCCGAGTGTTCCCGGGAAGACCAGCTGGGCCACCACCACACGATCAACGTCGAAGACCACGAGGAGATCGAGATCGAGAAAGTGTGGAAGCCCGACCAGCGCGAGCGCGTCGAGGAGGCCGTCGAGGCCGCGGACAACCCCGAGGTCGCCATCGCCACCGTCGAGGAGGGCGAGGCCCACGTCCACACGGTCGCCCAGTACGGCACCGAGGAGCGTGCGACCATCACCGGGCCGACCGGCAAGGGCGAGTACGCCCGACCACGCTCGGAGCTGTTCGCGGAACTGACCGACGTCCTCCGGCGGACCGACGCCGACGCAGTCATCCTCGCCGGTCCCGGATTCACCAAACAGGACGCCCGCTCGTTCATCGAGGAGGAGGCGCCGGAACTGGCCGAGACGATCACGACCGTCGACACGGCGAGTGTCGGCGACCGGGGTGTCCACGAGGTCCTCAAGCGCGGCGCCGTCGACGACGTCCAGCGGGAGACGCGCATCGCCGAGGAGTCGGAACTCATCGACGAACTCACCGAGCGCATCGCCGAGGGAGCGAAGGTCGCCTACGGCCCCGAGCAGGTCGCGAAAGCCGCCGACTACGGCGCCATCGAACACCTGCTGGTGCTGGACGAACGGTTGCGCGAGGAGCGGGGCGGCGAGGGCGACTGGGACGTCGACGCCGACGACATCATCGAGACGGTCGAACAGAAGGGCGGCGACGTGACGGTCTTCTCCGGGGAGTTCGACCCCGGGCGGCAACTGGCGAACCTCGGCGGCATCGCCGCCCTGTTGCGCTACCGACTGGAATAGAGCACCGGGGACACCGCTCCGCGATTTGGTGAGCCGAACTGGACACGAAAGGACCCGATAGCGACAGGACACGGCTGGGACTGAGTTTCACCGGGCTGGGACTAGGGTTCGTCTACCCGGTGGCCGGACCATACGGGGCAGCGTCTCGGTCCGGGACAGCGACCATGGAGGGGCGGACTTCAGTGTGACCCTCAAGCGCGCCTGATAATGACTGCTGTAGTTCATTACGGGATCGACCGCCCGACGTCGTGCGGTCGACCTGGAAAATAGCTACAGCAGTCATTATGAGGGGAGTTGCACACACCAAATCGAACTGGTCACGCGGGATCGGTACCCTCGTCGACGGTCCCCTCGGACCCGGTAGCCACGGTTTCGGCCGTGAGTTTGCGGCGGTTCTTTACAACGAGCGCAGCGAAGATGGCGAGACCGATCGCTCGCAGGGTGAGATCGAGAAACAGTTCGTCGATAGACACCGGGACACCAACCAAGCCGAGCAGGTCGAAGACGGCCGTCGAGAGGAGGAGCGGCGCCATCAGGAGGAGCGCGCTGAGCGCGAATCCGGCGCGTTCGCCGCGGCCGACGTCGGTGTAGAGGGTCCCGATGACGGTCGCACCCAGGGCGACGACGCCGAGGAACACGCCGACGACCGGGACGAGGATCTCGGGCACCGAGTAGGAGAGGTCGGCGAGGTCCGCGAAGTTGACGACGCGGAACCGCTCGCGCAACGGGAGGTCGGCGGCGTTCGGTTTCTCCCGCAGGAGGACGATGCCCGGCGAGAGGACGAACGCGAAGGGGACGATGGCCTTGTTGAGCGACAGCGAGAAGGCCTTGATGCCGGTCTCGTAGGCGTCGGACTTGGCGACGCCGGAGGCCGCGTAGGCGGCGACAGCGACCGGCGGGGTGATGTCCGCGATGACCCCGAAGTAGAGGATGAAGAGATGAGCAGCCAGGAGGGGGATGCCGAACTCGACGAGCGGGGTGGCGAGCATGGAGATGAGGATGATGTACGTGACCGTCGTGGGCATCCCCATCCCGAGGATGATCGAGGCGACCGCGGTCACGACGAGCATGACGACGATCGAGCCCCCCGAGAGGGTCAGCAAGAGCGCGGTGAGGTTCGGCCCCAGGCCGGAGACGCTGATGACGCCGGGGATGACGCCGGCGGCGGCGACCGCGATGACGACCGGGACGGCCGTGCGCGCGCCCTCGTCCATGGACTTGACGACGAACGTCCCCACCCGGAACAGCTGGTTGTCCGCGAGGTCCTCGCGGTCGACCCGGTCGGCGACCGCGCCGGCAGTCCCCTGGACTTTCGGATCGAGTTCGAGAAAGGTCGCTTCGAGACCGGGCCTGTACAGCAGCGTCACGACGCCGGCGGCGATGAGATACCAGCCGATCTTCCCGGCGACGACGCCGGCCGCCTCGCCGACGGGCAGTCCCGCGCCACCGCTGCCAGTCACCAGCCCGAACACACCGACGCCGCCGACGGTGTATGCGAGCAGTTCGCTCCCGACGATCGCGACCAGGGCGGCCACGAGCGGGCCCCGTGTCTGCTTGCTGTAGGCCGCGATGGCAGTGATGAGCGCACCGAGGGCGACCAGCGTGAACCACGCCGAGCGCGCGACCGACAGGCGCGCGATGATGAGATAGTACAGCAGGAGGAGGATGGGGACGAGGTAGAACCACCCGTGTTTCATGTGCTCGCGGAGGTCGACGATTTCGGCGTCTGCGACGCCGCCGATCCCCTCCTGTGTGGCCTTGAGGTGGACCATCACCCAGACGCCGAAGAAGAAGACGATCGCGGGGATGGTCGCCAGGATGATGATGTCCGCGAAGGGGGTGGCGGTGTACTGGACCATCAGGAAGGCGGCGGCGCCCATGACCGGCGGGAGGATCTGCCCGCCCGAGGACGCCGAGGCCTCGACGGCGCCGGCGAACTCGGCGTCGTAGCCCGAGCGCTTCATCAGCGGAATCGTGAACGCACCCGTCGTCACCGTGTTGGCGATCGACGACCCGGAGATGGTGCCCATGAAGCCGCTGGCGAGGATCGAGGCCTTCGCCGGGCCGCCCTTGCGCCTGCCGGTCGCCGAGTACGCGAGGTCGATGAACCACTGGCCGGCGCCGCTCATCTCGAGGAAGGAGCCAAAGAGGATGAAGATGTAGATGAACTGCACCGAGACGGTGACCGGGATGCCGAACACGCCGTTCTCGGTGTTGTACCAGAGGTTCTGGATGATCGAGGGCCAGGAGAGTTCGGGGATGGCGAGCACGCCGACGACGGCCACGTCGTCACCGATGAGATGGCCCCACCTGGCGTAGACGATGAAGGACGCGACGATGAGCATGAGCGGCAGGCCGAGCGTGCGGCGGGTCGCTTCCAGCACGAGGAGGACGCCCAGGGCGCCCAGGACGAACGCGTACGAGTACTCGCCGAGGACCGGCAGGCCGCCGACGAGGGGGTCGAGGAAGGGATACACTTCGGGGATGGTGCGGCCCGCCTCCAGCCCGAAGGCACGCATGTCCCGGATCTCGCGGAAGTCGGTCAGGAAGTAGATGACCGTCAGGAACGCGATGGCGATCAGGACGAAGTCGGCGGGCGTCACCCGCTCGCGGTCGGGGTCGAGAAACGCCCAGCGACAGCCCCGCCTGACGGCTTTCGCGGCGCGCGTCGCCGGATTCGACTCGCCCAGCCTGGCCGACAGCGCCGGGACGATCCGGCCCAGGGTCCGGACGACTACCCCGTCGCCCATACTCAGCGGGAACAGGAGGAACGTGATGATGAGGGCGAACCCGACGTGGATGGCGTTGGCCTGGAGCAACTGCAGGGAGAGTTCGAGCCGTCCGAAAAAGGGGACCGGAATTCCGAACTCGAACCCCTGTGCGGCGAGGAACATCTGGAACAGCGAGAAGAGGATCCCGATCGCGGAGACGACCACGGTCGCGACGCCCCGCAGCGAGCGGCGCCGCTCGATCTCCTGAACGAGTTCCTCGGCCTCCTCGGGGGTGAGCTCCCCGGCCTCGTCAACGGATGAATCGGTCGTGGTCATCGGAAGGGATCGAGCGGCGACCGTCGTTCGACGTGGATCCGGACCGACGCCCCGTCCGACCGTTCGACGAGGTCGTAGGTGCGGTCACCGACGTGGAGCCGGTGGCCCGCGATTTCGCCCGGGGAGACGTACAACTCGGTGACCGATCCTGGCGGGTCGTAGACGAGACGCCCGTCCTCGCGCGTGACGTTCGCCCCGGCCGGCAACCCCCAGCCGTAGGACTCGAATTCCATCCGTGTCATCACCAGTTCGTCACCCCGGACCGTATACCCATCGTATACGCGCGACTTCTCGACGCTGTGGGTGTACTCGAGCGCGACCGTCGTGCCGTTCGCGATAGGCTGGGAGACGACCGTCTCGCCGGTGTCGACGCGCTCGACGACGAGGGTCCGGTCGGCCGGGAGGACGACGGCGCCCGCGGCGATCAGCGCCAGCGCCAGGGCTACGACGACGACCGCCCGTGCACGTGCCGATTCTGGACGTTCCATGAGGGATCGACCGCGAGCGCCTGCCGGCAGCCTACATGTCGAAGTACGCAGCTGCGCCGGGATGGAGTTCGATGGACATCCCGTCCTGTGCGGTGTCGGCGCTGATGAAGTCGGTCTTGATCGTCAGTTCGTCGACGTTGTCGAAGATGGCCGCCGTGACCGTCTCGACTGTGTCCTCGGGCTGTTCCTCGTTGGTCGCGATCATCGCCTGGACCGAGACCGTCTCGACGGCCTCGTCGACGCCGGAGTAGGTGCCCGCGGGGATGGTGTCGTCGGCGAACCAGGAGGCGGCGTCCTTGACGGCCTCGCGGTCCTCGCCCTCGATTGGGACGATGTGGATGTTGTTGGTCGTCGCGAGGTCCTCGATGGCGCCGACGGGCCACCCGCCGACGACGAACGCGGCGTCGATGTCGCCGTTCCGGAGCTGGTCGGCCGCCTGCGAGAACGAGGCGTTCTGCTCGTCGAAGTCCTGGACGCCGACCGCCTCCAGGATCTGGAGGGCGTTGACCTGGGTCCCCGACCCGAGGTCGCCGGTGTTGATTGTCGCCCCCTCGAGGTCGTCGACCGTCTCGATGCCCGTCGACTGGAGCGTGACGACCGTGATCGTCTCCGGGTACAGCGTCGCGACTCCCATCAGGTTCGGAATGGCGTTGTCCTGGAACGTGTCGATGCCGGTGCCGTTCTTCGCGAAGAAGGCGATGTCGTTCTGGATGAGCGCGAAGTCGGCGTCGCCCCGCGCGAGACTGCCAACGTTCTCGACGCTCGCGCCCGTCGACTGCACGTTCAGCGTGAAGTCCGTGTGTTCCTCGACGACTGTCTTGAACTCGTTGGAGAGCGGGAAGTACGTGCCGCCGGTCCCGCCGGCGTGCCAGGAGAGGCGGCTGCCGCCGCCATCCCCGCCGTCGCTGCCGCCGTCCTCGCCGTCCATGTCGCCATCACTACCGCCGTCCTCGCCATCACTGCCGCCGTCGCCGCCATCGCCGCCATCGCCGCCGTCGCCACCACAGCCAGCCAGCGCGGTGACGCCAGTCACGCCTGCCAGTGCGAGAAACCGTCTACGTGTCCGTTTGTGTGACATACATTTTCACATTAACAGACACGACTTATATTCTTGTCTGTACACTGCAGGGATCACTGTGATTCGTCCGATCAACACAAGGCACGAACCGGGCTCGAATGCTGATAGCGGGCGCTCTCGAACGCCCGAATCCCTGTCGAGATCCGCACACCCCTGCTTTTTCCTCGTCTGTACAGAAATACATCCCAACGGCGGTCACGAGACGTCGACCGTCAGGCCGTCCCGCGCCAGTCGCACGTCGCCGTCGTAGTGGTCGCCGATCGAGTCGAGCATCTCCTCCTCGTGGCCCCCCGTGTGGGGGTAGAGGTGCGTCAGGTACACCCGACCGAGGTCGGCGTCGGCGGCGGCCAGTGCCTCGCCGAGCGAGGACGGCGTCGGGTGGTTCGAGACGTCGACACCGTCCGGAAACGAGCAATCGTGGGCGAGCACCGCCGCGCCGTCGGCGAACTCGATGAGTTCGGGAAACGCCTCCGAGTCGCCGCTGAAGACGAACGCGGGTCCTCCCTCCTGGGACTCGAACCGGTAGGCCAGACAGTACATCGAGTGGCGCGTCTCCATCGCCTCGACCTCGAATCCCGCGATGTCGTGGGGTCCGTCGCGTTCGGCCGCCTCCTGCCCGGCGTCCGTCGTCGCCCCCACTGTCCGGAGGTCCAGTTCCATCCGGTCCTGCATGTACTCGTGGGTGTCGAGCAATCCCTCGATCAGGTCGGGCGTGCCCGCCGGGCCGGCGATGGTCATCGACTCCTGGCCGTCGAGCCACCGGGCCTTCAGCAGGGGCATGATATCGGAGACGTGATCGAGGTGGTGGTGGGTCAAAAGCAGTGTGTCGACGTGCTCGTAGCCGACGTTCGTCCGCGCGAGGCCGTGGAGGGCGCCGCTACCACAGTCGACCAGCAGGCGGTCGTCGCCGGACTGGATGAGCAATCCCGTCTGGTACCGCTCGCCGGTGGGCAAGGCGGCACCCGTGCCGAGGAACGTGATTCGCATACCCGACCCTCGGAGCCGAGACTGTTAGTGGTTGGCCCTTCCGCCCTCCCCGTGAATACGACACGTGAATCCCCCCGAAAGTACTTATTCGACAATCGCGTAGCATCGAAGTCCGATGACAGGTAGCGGGTACGACTTCTGGCTGCTGGACCTCGACGGAACGGTCCTTGACGTCGAGCGCTCCTACATCCACGAGACGATGCGCGAGGTCGGCCACCGGTTGGGCCACGACTTTTCCGCCCGCGAGGCAGAATTGCTCTGGTACGGCATCGGCAACGCCCGCGAGACCCTCCTTGCCGGGGCCGACATCGACGCCGACCGGTTCTGGCGGACCTTTCACGCCGTCGAGGAACCCGATTCGCGGGGCAGGTCGACCTACGTCTACGACGACGCCGAGGCGTTCATCTCCCAGGTCGAGGCGCCAGTCGGCGTCGTCACCCACTGCCAGGAGTACCTCACGCTCCCTATCCTCGACCAGTTGGGCATCGACGACTGGTTCGAGACGGTCGTCTGCTGTGACGACGAAACCGGCTGGAAACCGGATCCCAATCCGGTGGAGCTGGCGATAGAGGAGATGGGCGTGGGCCGGAACGGCCACGCCGGCGCGATGGCCGGCGACATGCCCGCGGACGTCCGGGCGGCCCACAACGCCGGCCTCGACGGCATCCACGTCTCCCGGCCCGACCGCAACTGGGAGGGCGACCGGGTGCTCGGCGACCGCCGGATATCGGCGCTGACCGAACTCCCGGGCTGACGATAGCTCACTCCCCGGGCTGACCGTACTTCGGCGAGGTCGGCTCGCCACGCGTCACCGATGGCGCCTCTCCCAGGTCGGCCATCCGCGGCGTGAAATCCCAGGTGTACAGCCGCGCGGGGTCGACGCGGACGACGGCCTCCTCGCGTTCCTCCCGGAGGAGCCACCGCGCCAGGTCCGAGCCGGTCCCGCCGAGATACCGTTCGAGGAGGTCCCGGAGCACTGCCGTCCCGCCGTCGGTCTCGATTGTCGCGCTGCCGTTTCCCCGCACGCCCATGTACGGCGGCTCGTTTGTCGAGATTTCGAAACAGACCTCGTCGTCCCGCCGGAGAAATGTGGCCAGGTCCGAGTCACTCGCCGTCGCACACTCGACCGCTCCCTCGTGGTAGCGGTACCACAGCGACACCATCCAGAGTCCCCCGGCACCGTGACAGCCGAGCCGCACGGGCACCAGTGCGCGTTCGAGAAACCACTCTGCTTCGGCCTGCGACCACGCACCCTCGACGGGAGCCATACCCGACCTTTGGCCCGAGTTACCATACACCTTCGGCCTGCCGGCTCCGCCTGGCGCGGGACCGTCTCACCGTGACAGCTCTCTGTCGATACCGAATCGACCGCACACCGGAACGGCGCAACACGATACTCCCGTACAGCGGCCACTGTCTTTATATACGCAAATATCAGATTCGGTAATTGTGGCCAGTAGACTTATACTATCTACTGTGAAAAGTTCTGATATGTCTCGTCAGGACGCCGGCGTTTCCTGCCTGTTCTGTGGCAGGGAGTTCCCCGAGCAAGGTGCCCTGTTCGACCACGTCGGGCGCTCGCACCTGCCCGACGAACGTCGGGTCTAGCGGTCCGGAACACACGGGTTCCCTCCTCCGTCGGCGGGACAGTCTGCCAGACCGACTCGTCACTCCTCGTCGAACAGCGTCTCGCCCTCGACCATGTGTTCGGCGACGTCGTCGAGGTCGAGCGTGACGCCCAGGCCCGGTCGTTCGGGCACCTGGATGTAGCCGTCCTCGATGACCTGCTCCTCGACGATATCGCCCCACCAGTCGAGTTCGTAGGAGTGAAACTCCACGGCGAGGGCGTTGGGGATGGCCGCGCCGACGTGCGCGCTGGCCATCGTCGCGACCGGCGAGGCGACGTTGTGCATCGCGACCGGGACGTAGTACTGGTTGGCGACGTCCGCGATCTTGCGCGTCTCCCGCATCCCGCCCACCTTCGGGAGGTCGGGTGCGACGATGTCGACGGCCTGAGTTTCGAGCAGGCGCCGGTGTTCGGTCACGCGGTAGCGGTTCTCGCCGGCCGCGATGGGCGTCAGCGTCGAGTCCGTGACCTCGCGCTGGACGTCGAGGTTCTCGGGCGGGACGGGGTCCTCAAGCCACCAGACGTCGTACTCCTCGAGAGCCGCGGCCAGCCGCTTTGCCGACCCGGTTGAGAACGACCAGTGGCAGTCGAAGGCGACGTCTGCGCGGTCCCGGACCCGCTCGGTCACGCGCTCGACGATGTCTGCCTTGTGTCGGATCTCGCCGGGCCGGAGGTGACGGTTCGCGCGGTCCTTCTCGAACCCGGAGGGGACGTCGAGGTCGAACTTCAGGGCGTCGTAGCCCAGCTGTTCGACGACGCGCTCGGCCTCCTCGGCACAGGCCTCGGCGTCGGCCTCGGCCTCGGTGTGACAGTCACAGTAGACCCGCGTCTCGTCGCGGTACTTCCCACCCAGGAGCTGGTAGGCCGGGACCTGGAGGACCTTCCCGGCGAGGTCGTGCAGCGCGGTCTCGACGCCGGCGATGGCGGTGACGGTGACGCCCTCGATGGACCCCTCGCCGGACATCTTCTGGATCAGGTGCTCGTAGAGGCGGTCGATGTCGAGCGGGTTCTCGCCCCGAAGGAAGGGAACCATCCGGTCGATCAACTCCGGGACGCCCGCCCCCCAGTAGGCCTCGCCGGTGCCGACGACGCCGGCGTCGGTGTAGACCCGGACGAGCGTCCACGGGAAGTTCCCGTCGACCATCGTCGTCTGGACGTCCGTGATTTCGACGTCGCGCGGTCCGGGCGCGCGCTCCGCCGTCAGGTCCATCTTCTCCGCGGAGAGATTCCGCATCGTGTACTCCGCGTTCGGGTCCCGGAGGGTCCTGTAGTCACGAGGCATACCTGTGATTCACTCACTGACCAGTAAAACCTTCCCCATCCTGTGCTGTGGCTTCCCCGCCCGCACGTCCGACGGGAAAGAGGTTTGTCCCGGCGTCTCCGAGAGGCCGGCATGGTCGAGAACGTCATCTGGCCGGCGTTCCTGGACGCCGAGTGTACCAGAAGCGAGGGTCGGCGGGTCCCCCTGGACGTCGCGGTCGAGGAGCCGACCGTCGACGAGATCGCACAGGCCGTCCAGCAGGTCGGCTACGACGCCGTCATCGAACGCGAAAAGACCTATCCCCGAGAGTACGAACCTCGCGGCCGGGTGCTCGTGAAAGACGCCGAGGACGCCACCAAGAGCGACCTCCTGGCAGCCGTCGCGGCCTACGTCGCTGCGATCCGCGGATGAGACGCGCCGGCGAGGTGGTGCGGACCGCCCAGGGGGTGGCCGTGGTCCGCTCGCCGGACGAGTCGTTCCCAGACGTAGGAACGGAACTCGTCGACGAGTCCCTGACCGACGTGGGTCGGGTCGTGGACGTGTTCGGTCCCGTCGAGCAGCCATATCTGGCTGTCTCACCCGCCGAAGGGGTCCGCCTCGCGCCGCTGGTCGGGACGCCGGTGTACGCCCGCGAGTGAGGGGATCGAGCAAGCGCCACCCGCTCGCTCATGCGGTCGGGTCGGTCCGCTCGCGGGTCCAGTCGTCACTCGCGTACTTGCGCCGTGCTCGCTCTCGCGCGCGGTCGCGCTCCTCGTCGGTCCACTCGCCCGCCTGGGCGCCGGCCCACCTGGCGAGGGCTGTCTCCAGGGCGGTGACCGCGTCCTCGCGGGCGATGCCGGCCTGTTCGCGCACGGAAGTGACCCGCTCGCGGAACGCCCCGGCGTCGGGCGGATCTGCGAACGTCGCGAGGTGGCGCTCGGTCTCCCGGGCGTACGTGACCGAGCCGTGCTGGATGATGCTGTCGCGCTGGCGGTACTGGGCGTTGCCGCTGATCTTGCGCCCGTCGGCCGCCAGGACGTCGTGGGCAGGGTGGAGTTCCCGCAGGTAGCAGGCCGGCTCGTGGATGGCGGGCTGTTCGCTCTCGGCGTAGGCGGCCGTGAGGCCCATCCGCTCGAACGCGTCGAACAGCGGCTCGCACAGCAACGCGTAGCTCTCCATCAGGTCCCCGGGCAACTCCGCGGCCGGCGCGATGATCGAGTAGGAGATGTCCCCGAAGACGTCGTGGTAGATCGCCCCGCCGCCGGTGGGTCGGCGCGTGACGGTTATCCCCTCGCGGTCGCAAAAGTCCCAGTCGATCGTCGCGGGGTCCTGGTGGTAGCCCAGCGAGAGCGTGCTGGGATCCCACCGGTACACGCGGAGGGTTCGCGGCCCGCCCTCGGCGGCCGTCTCGGCAGCGATTTC
Organism: Haloarculaceae archaeon; assembly: GCA_018609945.1. Lineage (GTDB taxonomy): Archaea > Halobacteriota > Halobacteria > Halobacteriales > Haloarculaceae > SW-9-67-25. The sequence continues at coordinate 17,747 of JAHENO010000227.1, forward strand.
GTCGAAGGCCATGTTCAGCGGACCCGGGTGCGCCTCCTCGCGGATCAGGCGCCACTCGCCCCCCCAGTCGCGGTCACCGGTGGTCATCGCGGGTCGTGTGCGATGAGGTCGTCCGCCTGCGCCGCCAGCCGCAGGGCGTCCTCGTCGAAGGAATCGGCGTACCGGACGAGCAACACCAGCAGCGTCTCCGGTTGTTCGACGGTGTACCCGTCAGACCGCGACAGCAACCCCGCCTCGTCGAGTTGCCGCGCGTACCCGCTCACGGCCGGCCGGGAGACGTCAACCCGGTCCGCGATCTCGCCCGCCGTCAGCGTCGGGTCCTCGAGCAGGGCGATAACCATCCCGCGCGGAGTCGCCCGGCGGAGATAGCCCAGCGCGACCTGCTCGTACTCGGTGAACCGTCCCGCGGGGAAGTACCGCCGGTAGTCGCCGTCCTTGCGGCTCTCGACGACCCCCGTGTTTTCGAGGCGCCGGAGGTGGTGCTGGGTTTCGCCCGTGCCCAGCTGCAGGTCGTCGCGGATCTTCGAGAAGTGTGCACCCGGCGTCGCGGCCAGGTAGCCCGTGATGGCGTCGGGTGCGTCGCTATCGCTGTCGACTGTACCCGCGCTGGCCAGGCCGGCGAGCGGGCTCGCCGCGCCCAGCGCCGCGAACCGGCGTAGCGTCGCCCGCTTGGATTCGTCGACGCCGTCCTCGTCCTCCGGGGCCATTACTCCGTGGTATGCGAGACGAGCGGAAAAACCTTCGCTCTACGCCGATGCCCTACCGAGTCACGACTTGTTGCCGTCGCCCGTCTCTTCGTTGGGATTGAAGTCGCTGCCGCCGCCCACGATCTCGTCGTCCATCTCGTCGATGACCTCGTCGGGATCCTTGATGTCCGCGCCCGCGTCACCGGTCTTGACCGCCTCCGCTTCCTGTTCCATCTGCTCGACGTCGATGACCGCGTCCTCGTCGTCGAGTTGTCCGAGAATCTCCTCGATGTCGTCGAGGCCGAGCATCTCGCGGGTCTCCGCGTCGAAGTCCAGGTCCTCTAAGACGTGGCCGTTCTCCTTGGTGTCGCTCCCCTGGAGGTGCTTGCCGTACCGGCCCACCAGCGACGTCAGCTCCTGGGGCAGGATGAACTTCGTCGACTCGCCCTGGCCGATGCTCTCCAGCGTCTCCATCCCCTTGTCGATGATGGCGCGCTCGCCCATCGACTTGGCGGACTTCGCCCGGAGGACAGTCGAGATGGCGTCACCCTGGGCTTCGAGGATCTGGCTCTGCTTCTCACCCTGGGCCCGGATGATGTTGGACTGCTTGTCACCCTGGGCCTCCTCGATGGCGCTGCGGCGTTCGCCCTGTGCTTCGAGGATCATGGCACGGCGCCGGCGCTCGGCGGAGGTCTGTTGTTCCATGGCCTGCTGGACGTCCTTGGAGGGATTGACCTCGCGGACCTCGACGCTCTCGACGCGGATACCCCACTCGTCTGTGGGCTCGTCGAGTTCCGTCCGGATCTTCGAGTTGATCTGCTGGCGCTTGTTGAGCGTGTCGTCCAGTTCCATGTCGCCCAGCACCGCCCGAAGGGTCGTCTGGGCGAGGTTCGAGACCGCCCGCTTGTAGTTGTCGACCTCGAGGAACGCCTTCTCGGCGTTCATCACCTTGATGTAGACGACTGCGTCGGCCGTCACGGGCGAGTTGTCCCGGGTGATGGCCTCCTGCCGGGGGACGTCGAGGGTCTGGGTCCGCATGTCGAACCGGTAGACCTTCGTCACGAACGGCAGGACGATGTTCGGACCGGGCTCGAGCAGCCCCTGGTACTCGCCGAAGCGCGTGTAGGCCGCCTTGTCGTAGGCCTCCACGATGACGACGCTCTTGTAGGCTGTGACGATCGCGAAGATCAGGACGAGTGCCGCGACGATCGGGAACGCCCCGGGCAACGCCTGTAACACCACTGCGGGGAGCATAACAACCCCACTTAGTGTCGGATAGGCAAAAGGGTTTGTTTGACAGGGATTTCCCCCACACGGCACCCGCAACTCCAGGGTCTATCGGGCCGCTCTGGGCTGTCGCCGCGCGACCCGCCCGGTGTCAGTCGCTCGATTCGGGTTCGGCTTCGCGGTCCGCCTCTCTCCCCTCCGCTGCCCCGGATCCGGAGTCGGAAGACGTGGCGGCGTCACGTTCCCGGGCCTGTGCGAGCGCACGGTCGATGTCGTCCTGCTCCTCGCCGACCGCGTCCACCGTCAGCACGTTCCCCCCGCCGGGATCGAGGACGATTATCTCCTCGCCCTCTGCGATTTCGCCGTCGACGCTGCGGGCCTTGTAGTAAGGGTTGAACCCGCCGTCGTTCAGTTTGACTTCCCCCGAACGCGGGGTGACCCGTTCGGTCACGTGGCCCAGTGTCCCCCGCAGCGACTCGGAGTCGCTGGTCTTCTCCTTCCCGCCGCCGGTCATGAGGTCGAACTCCGCGTAGGCCCACAGCGTCGCTCCCGTCGCGAGAATCACGACCACCGACATGAGGAGCCAGGCGACCGGGCCGCCGACGGGCAACAGGAAGCCGACCAGTCCCGCAGCGAACAGACCGACGCCCACAGGAAAGAAATTCGCACCGGGTGCGAAGGCCTCGGCGATGACGAGTCCGGCCCCCAGCACCGTCAGTACGAACGGGAGGTTCGCAGCCACGAAATCGACCGTTGCCATGCGAAATGGTAGGGCTGCCACCCGGATAACACTTCGGGACGGACCGGAACGCGGGGTTACGCCCGGCGTTCGACGACGAACCGCGAGAACTCCCGGAGGTGGTCCTCGGCGTCCGGTTCCAGGTCTAGGTCGTCGAGGTGGCTCCGGGCGCGAGCGGACAGGTCCTGGGCGCGCTCGCGGGCGTACTCGACGCTGCCGGCCGCCTGCATGATGTCGATGGCTTCGAGGATGTCCCTCTCGTCTTTGTCGTCTGCCCAGAGTATCTCTTCGAGACGGGCGACGTCCGCCGGCGGAGCAACCTCGGCGGTGTGGATGACCATCAGCGTCTTCTTGCCCTCGCGGATGTCGTTGCCGAACTCCTTGCCGAAGTCGCCAGCCTGGTCGAGGGTGTTCTCGATGTCGAGGATGTCGTCGCTGATCTGGAAGGCGATGGCCATGTCCTCGGCGTAGCGGGCCAGGGCCCGTTCGACGCCGTCCGACTGGCCGGTCACGATAGCCGCCAGCCTGGCGACGATGCGGGTCAGACAGCCGGTCTTGCAGGCACACATCTCGAAGTACTGCTCCTCGCCGACGACGACGTTTTTCTGGTTGTGCCAGCAGATGTCCATCCCCTGTCCGAGGTGGGTGCGGTTGAGTTCGTGTGTGAGCATCTCGTACGCCGCGAGGCGCTGCTCGGCGTCCAGCCCCGCGCTGTTGCGGTCGATGACCTTCAGCGGGATGAAGTACATCGCGTTGCCCGCGTTCAGCGCGATGTCGACGCCGTGCTGGTGGTGCAACGCGGGTTCGCCCCGGCGCTTGCGCGCCTCGTCCTCGACGTCGTCGACGATGATGGTGCCGTTGTGGAGGATTTCCGGGACACAGGCGTAGGGCAGGTACTCCTCGGGGTCCTCGCCGAGGGCATCAACGAAGACGAGAAAGAGAACGGCTCGCCACCGCTTCCCGCCGCGGTCCAGCAGGTTCCAGATCGGATCCGCGAGCGCCTGCTGGATGCCTGCGGAGTGATAGCGGTAGCTCGCCTCGCCGAAGAAGTCCGTCAGGTACGCCTCGTCCAGGACTCGCGGGAGCAGGCGTTCGATGGTATCGTCGACGACCGGCCGCCACTCCGCGAGTACATCCCTCATAGCCGAGTGCTCGACGTGCCGGCCCAAAAAAGCATGCACTGTTGTCCGCTCCAGCCCCGATTCTTCCGTCTCGTGTCCTCGGAAACTACGTGCCGTGCTGCCAGGAGTCCATGTACTCCCGCTGGGTGTCGGTGAGGTCGTCGATCGCGATCCCCTCGGCTGCGAGTTTCGTCTCGGCCACCTCCCGATCGAGGTCGTCGGGGACGTCGTGGACGCCCGCGTCGTACTCCGCGCCGCGTTCGACGAGTTCGCGGACACAGACCGCCTGGACGCCGAAACTCTGGTCCATCACTTCGATGGGGTGGCCAAGCGAGATGGGCGTCGCGAGATTCACGAGGCGCCCCTCGGCGAGGACGTGCAGCCGACGGCCGTCGGGCATCTCGTAGGCCATCATGCCGTCGCGGGCCTCGTAAGTATCTACCGCGAGCTCGGCGAGCGCGTCGAGGTCGATCTCGACGTCGAAGTGGCCGGCGTTGGCGAGCACGACGCCGTCTGCCATCCGCTCGAAGTGCTCGCGCACGATCACGTCCCTGTTGCCGGTCGTCGTGACGAACACGTCGCCCTCGCGGGCGGCCTCGGCCATTGGCATCACGTCGTAGCCCTCCATGTGGGCCGCAAGCGCCCGCCGGGGATCGACCTCGGTGACGACGACGTCGGCGTTCTGCCCGCTAGCTTTCCGGGCCACGCCCTTCCCGCAGTGGCCAAAGCCCGCGACGACGACCGTCTTGCCGGCCCACGAGAGGTTGGTCGTC
>JAHENO010000228.1 GCA_018609945.1 Haloarculaceae archaeon
AGGAAGACGTTCGCCACGAGGAACGCGAGCAGAAACAGCGGGATCAGGGCGATGGCGCCGGAGACGGTACCGATCCACAGGCCATCGTCGCGGTCACCGCCCTGCAGGTAGCCGGCGAGCAGCCCGCCGAATATCGGGGCGAACGGGACGAACGGCGACACCACGACCGTCACGACGGCACCGAGGAGGGCGTTCGCGAGGGTGTTGTCCGGGGACATGTGCGCCACTACTCCCCGGGGGGTGAAAAATCGCGTGTAACCCACCCAGCGGCGCCGACGTGGGAGACTGGTGCCCGGGAAATCACTCGACTGTGACGCTCTTTGCCAGGTTCCGTGGTTTGTCGATCGACCGGCCGAGTCGCGCGGCGACGTGGTAAGAGACCAGCTGGAGCTGCACGTTCGCGAGGACGCTCGCGGCGCGGGGATGGGTTTCGGGAAGGGTGAGCACGTGGTCGGCGTACCGCTCGACGTCGCTCGCACCGTCGGTCACCGCGACGACGGGTGCGTTGCGCGCCTCGACCTCCTTGACGTTCCCGATGGTCTTGCGGGCCATCTCGCCGTCCCCCGTCACGACCGCGAACACCGGCGTGTTCTCGGTGACGAGCGCGAGCGGCCCGTGTTTCAGTTCGCCGGCGGCGAACCCCTCGGCGTGTTTGTAGGTTATCTCCTTCATCTTCAGCGCCCCCTCGAGCGCGACCGGGTAGTTGAGGCCACGACCGATGAAAAAGTACGCGGCGGCGTCCTCGTAGGTCTCCGCGACCGCGGGCGCCGCGGAGTCGTCCAGCAGCGCCTGGACGTCGCCGGGCAGATCCCGCAGAGCCGGCACGATTCCGCGGGCGTCGCCGCCTGCGGTCGCCAGCGCGAGGAGGTTCGACGCCGCGAGCTGTGAGGCGAATGTCTTCGTCGCGGCGACGCCGATTTCCGGGCCGGCGCGGATGTAGAACGCGTGATCACATTCGCGGGCCGCGGTCGAGCCGACGGTGTTCGTGACGGCCATCGTGCGCGCCCCGCGCCGGTGGGCCTCCCGGAGTGCGGACAGCGTGTCGGCCGTCTCGCCGCTCTGCGTGATGCCCACCACCAGCGCGTCGCCGATGGGTGGCACGCCGCTCGCGTACTCGCTGGCCAGGAACGCCTGGGCGGGCACGCCCGCCGCCTGGAACAGCTGTGCGGCATACAGTGCCGCGTGATAGGAGGTCCCGCAGGCGACGAACTGGACGCCGGTCGGGGAGAGGTCGCCGAGGTCCCCGACGTCGACGGTCCCGCCGAGTTCGTCGACCCGACCGCGCAGACACTGCCGGAGCGCGCGCGGTTGCTCGTGAATCTCCTTGAGCATGTAGTGGTCGTAGCCGCTCTTGCCCGTCTCCTCGGGGTCCCAGTCGACCGTGTCGACCGTCTTCTCGACGACGGTGCCGTCCGCCTGTGTCACCGTCCACCCTCCATCCAGCCGGGCGAACTCGCCGTCGTCGAGGTAGACGACGCGGTCCGTGTGGTCCCGGAACGCGGGGACGTCGCTGGCGAGATACAGGGCGTCGTCACCGACGCCGAGTACGAGCGGCGAGTCGTTGCGCGCCGCGAAGATCGCCTCCTGGCCGGCGACGACGGCAGCGATGGCGTAACTCCCCTCCAGGCGAGCGATCGCGGTCCGGACCGCGTCCTCCGCGTCCGCACCGTCGTCGAGTGCGTCCTCGATCAGGTGGGGGACGACTTCGGTATCGGTGTCGCTCGTAAAGGTGTGCCCGGCCCGCGTGAGTTCGTCGCGGATCGACTGGTAGTTCTCGATGATGCCGTTGTGGACGACCGCCACGTCGTCCGTACAGTCCATGTGTGGATGGGCGTTCTCGTCAGTGGGCGGCCCGTGGGTGCTCCAGCGGGTGTGACCGACGCCCACCTCTCCCGAGAGGGTACGGTCGGCGAGGGTCTCCCGGAGGTCCTCGATCTCGCCGGCACACTTGCAGATGTCGACGCCCCGGCCGGCCGCAGTGAGGGCCACGCCGGCCGAGTCGTAGCCCCGGTATTCGAGCTTCGAGAGGCCGTGTACCAGCGTCTCCAGGGTCCCGTCGCCACGGCCCACACAGCCGATGATCCCGCACATCAGCGCACCACCTCCGCACCCTCGCTGACCGTCCCGGTCACGTGTGCACCCGGGCCGACTGTGACGTTCGGGCCGACGAGCGATCCGGGCGCGAAGCTGACGTCCCCTCCCACGCGTGCCCGGTCCGCGACCACCGCGCCGAGGCGCTGGTCCTCGTAGACCCTGTCTCCCACGCGGACGTCGGCGGGACCGCCCGGGATGGTGGTCGCCGGGCCGAGGTGGACGGCCCCGCCCAGCACTGCGTCCCGGAGCGTGGAACCGGCATCGATACGCGCGTCGGTGTCTACGACGGAGCGCTCGACGGTGGCGTTCGGGCCGATGGTGACGTTGCGGCCGAGCGAAACCGTCGGGCCGAGGACGGCACCGGGCCCGACCTCGCAGTCCGGGCTGACCACGGCCGGGCCGCGCACCGTCGCGTCGGCGTGGACGGTGGCTTCGTCGTGGATCCACACCCTGTCGCCCCGCGATGGTTCGGCGACCCGACCCCTGGCGAGCACTTCATCGGCGACTGCCAGCAGGTCCCAGGGATACGTGGCGTCGACCCAGAGTCCCTGGGTGTGGACGCCCCGCACGCGCTCGGTGGCGAGCAGTCGGGACAGGGTCTCGGTCAGCGCGAGTTCGCCCGCGTCGCGGGGCGTCCCGTCGATAGCGTCGAAGATAGACCGCGAGAACGCGTAGATGCCGCCGTTGATGAGTCGGTACTCGTCGGTGTCCGGTTTCTCGACGATCTCGGCCACGTCGCGGTCGTGGAGCGTGACGGCACCGTACTGTCTGGTATCCGGGTGCTCGAGGACGGCCATCGCGGCCGCGGCCGATCCCGCCTCGTAGGCGTCCGCAACGTCCCGGACGGAACTGGCCTCGATGACACGGTCGCCGTTGACGACGAGCATCGGCGCATTTACCGCCTCGCGGGCCTGCAGGAGGGCGTGGCCGCTCCCGAGTTGTTTTCCCTGGACGACGTACTGGAGGGTGACGTCGCGGTAGGTGGGCCCGAAGTGCTCCTGGACGCGCTCGCGCCGGTAGCCCACGACGAGGACGATGTGCCGCACGCCGGCGTCGATCAGGGCGTCGAGAACGTGTTCCAGTATCGGGCGGTTCGCCGCCGGCAGCATCGGCTTCGGCCGGTTGCGCGTCAGCGGGCGCAGCCGGGTCCCCTCGCCGGCCGCGAGGACCACGGCAGTCTGAACGCTCATGTGTTTCGCTGGTGACCCGTTGGCTTCAACTTTCTGGGAAACGCAACGATTACTACCGGCGCCTCTACCAGTGAATTCGGCATACCTGGGGCCTTCACACGAGTGGCAAGCTGGTGGGTATGAATTGTTATGGACCCGTTACTGCCTGTGGTGGGTCGACCGACGAGACCTCGGCCCCGGTTCCAGTGGCTCCGACCGGGGGGTCCACGGACTTATTTTTCCGGCTATCCACTCTCCCGACATGGACACGAGCAGACAGCTCTACGAGTCGGAGGCAACGGGCTGGAAGCGCGGCCTCTACGAGAGCATCAAGGAAACGTTCCGCGCGCCCATCATCAACTGGATCTTCCGGACGACTGCCGCTAACTATCCCGACTTCGTCCGCTACATGTGGGGGCAGGTCGAACCCGTCTTTCGGACCGAGGCCTTCGCGCACTACACGATCACCTACCGCGACGCAGTACTGGGCGCCGTCGAGGACAGACTCTCCATACCCGTCTATCGGTCCGAGCAACTCCCACTCGGTCCCGCAGCGTACCACCAGCTCCGGGGCCAGCTTGCCACGTTCGACGTCGTCGGCCCCCGGCTTGCAGTCCTGTTCGCCCTCCTCGACCGCTCGCTGTCTGGCGGTCCAGTCGGCGCAGCCGTGCCCGACGACCCGGCAACGCTGGCGCCGTTCCCTGACCACATCGACCGGGACCGGGGAATCCCGCCGACGATGGCGGCCTTCGACCAGCCCCCGGCGGAACTCGCGGGGACGGTCGAGGATATCCAGGCGTTCCACGACCTCGAGGAGGGACTGCCGAGCATCTACCGCTGTCTCGTCCAGTGGCCCGGCTACCTCGACACGGTGTGGGCCGACCTGGAGCCGCTGCGGGAGCCCGGCGCGTTCGATCCGGTCTCGGGGGCGGCACGCGAGGCGGTGACGTCGTTCGTGGAGTCCGTTCCCCACGAGCCGCGGCTCTCGCCGGAGGCGCTCCGGTCGGCCGGCTTCGAGGACGGGGTTATCGAGGACGTGTCCGGGCTGTTCGGGGAATTCAACGGTGCGATCGCAGACACCGTGCTCCCGGTGTTGCCAGTCTACGCGGCGACAGTCGGCGCCGAGGGCCGGCGAACGCGCTGAGATCGGTTCGAAAGCGAATTACACCGGCCTCCCGAGGTGCCAGTAATGACGGTCCTCGACACCGCGAGGACGGCGCTCTCGACCGGTCCAGTCTGTGACGCCTGTCTGGGGCGACTGGTGGCCGACAGGAGTTTCGGTCTGGCCAACGACGAGCGCGGCCGGGGCCTGCGGGTCGCAGTTGCCCTCGAAGACGACGACCCGTTCGAGGAAACCGACGCGGAGTGCTGGGTCTGCGAGGGCGAGTGTGCCCGACACGACTGGTGGGCCGAGAACGCCGCCGCCGCACTGCGGGGCTACGAGTTCGACACCTACCAGGTCGGCACGCGCGTCCCGCCCCTCTTCGAGGAGAACGACCGCCTCCTCCGGGAGGACGTCGGTCTCGCGCCCGACGCGGGCGAGCAGTTCAAATCCGCGTTCAACCGCGAGGTCGGCAAGCGCCTCGGCGCGAAGACCGGCGCGGAGGTCGATTTCGGGCGCCCGGACGTGGTGGTACTCTGTGACCTTGCGACCGACGAGGTGGAGGTGCAGGTCAACTCGGCGTTCGTCTACGGCCGCTACCGGAAACTGGAGCGGGACATTCCCCAGACCGAGTGGCCGTGTCGCGAGTGCAACGGCACCGGCCGCCAGCGCGACGAACGCTGTCCCGGCTGTGACGGGACCGGCTACCGGTACGACGAGAGCGTCGAGGAGTTGACCGCGCCGGTCGTCGAAGACGCCATGGACGGCACGGACGCGACGTTCCACGGTGCCGGACGGGAGGACGTCGACGCCCGTATGCTGGGGACCGGCCGCCCGTTCGTGATCGAAGTCGAGGAACCCCGAACGCGAGATATCGACACGAACGCGCTGGAGCGTGACGTCAACGACTTCGCGGGCGGGAAGGTCGAAGTCGAAGGATTGCGGCTCGCCACCCACGAGATGGTCGAACGGGTCAAGGAACTCCCGGCGAGCAAGACCTACCGGGCCGACGTCGCGTTCGAGGAGCCTGTCGCCGCCGAGGACTTCGAGGCGGCCCTGGAGACGCTCTCGGGTGCGACCATTCACCAGGAGACGCCACAGCGCGTCGACCACCGGCGGGCCTCGAAGACCCGGACCCGGGTCGTCTACGACATCGCTGGCGAACTCGAAAACGACCGCGGGGCGACGGTCGAGATAGACGGCGAAGGCGGACTCTACGTGAAGGAACTGATCCACGGCGACGAGGGTCGAACCGAGCCGAGCCTCGCGGGACTGCTCGGCGTCCGAGCAGAGGTGAGGGCACTGGACGTCCTGAGCGTCGAGGGGGAGGACGAACCCTTCGAGCGCGACGAGTTCTTCCGGACGGCCGGATCGTAGCCGGTATTGCCCCCAATATTTTTGGTGTGCCAGTCCGTACCAGCCGGCAGCGCCATGTGCCACCACTACGAACGCAGCACGGCCCCCTGGGAGCGGATCGAGGAGAGTGAGACCGAAGACGAGAGTGTCGACGAGCCTGCCGAGGAGATGGACACGCCCGAGATCGAGATCGAGGAGATGGAGGAACCGGAGATCGAAACGCCCGAACTCGCGGACGACTAGCCACAACGGTTTTTTCCCGCGGCGCGAACCGCACAGCCATGCGTCTGGGCGTCGACGAGGCCGGCAAGGGGCCAGTACTGGGATCGATGTTCGCCGCGGCGGTGCGGGTCGACCCGGACGACCTGCCCGCCGGCGTCGCGGACTCGAAGGCGCTATCCCCGGACCGCCGCCAGGAACTGGCCCGGACGATCCGCGAGGTAGCCGACGCGGTTGGCGTCGCCGAGATACCCGTGGGCCGGATCGACGACCCCGGGACGGACATGAACGCGCTGACAGTCGCCGCCCACGCGGAGGCTCTCGGGGCAGTCGCCCAGGAGGGCGACGCGGCGTACGCCGACGCCGGCGACACGAACGCCGTCCGGTTCGAGCGCAACGTCGCGGACGCGGTCCCGGTGGCCCTCGACCTGCGGGCCGAACACGGTGCCGACGAATCCTACGACGTGGTGAGCGCGGCCAGCGTCGTCGCCAAGGTCGAACGCGACGCCCACGTCGCGACGCTGGCCGCCGAGTACGGCGACCTCGGGAGCGGCTATCCGGGCGACGAGACCACCCGGGCGTTCCTCCGGGAGTACGTCGCCGAGCACGGCGACCTGCCAGCGTGTGCCCGCGAGTCCTGGCAGACCAGCCGGGATGTCATTGCGGCAGCCGAGCAGTCCTCGCTGGGCGAATTCTAACGACCGGCAAGGATGTCCGGGTCGTGCCTACACGTCCTCCAGCAGCAGGTTCCGGAGGACGTCACCGTAGGCCGGCCGGGTGATGAGGACGCCGATGAGGACGCCGACGATGGTGACGATGGCGAAGCCCTGGAGGTCGCCGAGACTGAGCACCGCGAGCGGGCTCATGGCGATGATGGTCGTCGCGGCGGCGGCGCCGATGACCCAGAACGCCTTCCGGAAGCGGTTCTTGAACACGCGCCCGGTCTTGATCTCGCCGCGCTGGAGGATCTCGTCGGCGATGATGATGAGGTCGTCGACGCCGGTCCCGATGACGGCGATGAATCCGGCGATGTGGGAGAGGTCCAGTGCCAGCCCGACCGCGACAGCGAACCCGAGCAACAGCCAGACCTCGGCCATCGCGGTCAGCAGCATCGGCACGGCGACCTTCAGTTCCCGGTAGCGGTAGAAGACGACGCCGCTGACGACCAGCCAGGCGACCAGTCCCGTGATCAGTGCGAGCGGTTTGAACTTCTGGGCCAGGCTGGGCGCGAGGAACAACTCGGACTGGATGTCGAGCGTCGTCGGCAGCGCGCCCGACTCGAGGTTCAGTTTCAGCTCCTGGGCCTCCGAGAAGTTCGTCGTCTGCATGAGGAACGTCGGGCTGCTGTAGAAGGCGACGTCGCCGTTCTCGTCGGGCCGGAGGATCGGCGCGAGGTCGTCACCCATGCTCGCCGCATAGGTTATTTCACCGTCGACGACGGTGTAGAGACACCAGCCCGGGTCGTCGGGGTTCTGCCGCCACCGACACTGTCCGACACCCTCCGTCGTGAAGCCGTTCTCGTTCATCACCTCGACGTAGCGCTCGGCGGCCGACTCGGTCAACGTCACCTGGACGAACGGGGGCTGCCCTTCCTCGCCCTGGCGTGCCGGGCTGATCTGGGTGAAGTCACCCTGGGTGAGGATTGCCTGGCTCTCGTACTCGGTGCCGTTGTCGGTCTGGACGGGATACTCGGCGACGACCTGTACGCGGCCGGGTTCGCCGATGATGTCGAGCACTTCCGAGCGGTTGGCGTTCGGCACCTCGATGACGAGGAAGTTCTCGCCCGTGGCGGACCGGACGACCGTCGCGCCACCGCCCGTCAGGCCGCCCTGGTTGATCCGGCGGTCGAGGACTCCGCGAGCGGTTTCCATCGTCTGCTCGGTGACGCCCGACCTGATTTCCACCGAGGAGGTGTCGGCCCCGGCGGCTTCGAGCGCACGCCGGAACTCCTGTTGGGTGACGTTCTCCGAGAACACCTCGACAGTCCCGGAGTTAGGGCCGCTCGGCCTGACGGTGACGTCGACCGGCCGGAGGCCGAGTTCGTCGGCGACGGTCCTGCGGATCTCCCGCGTATCGTTCGGACCGAAGCCGACGTTCTCGGCGGTCATCCCGTCGAGCTGGGCGCGCAGTCGCGTCCCGCCCGAGAGTTCGAGCCCGTACTCCAGGTTCGTCGGGTCCGTCGAGACCGCGACCGACTCGTTGCCGCCTCCGCTGTCCCCGCCGGTGGGGCCGAAGAGGGCGACACCGCTCAGGACCACCAGTACGGCCAGAAAGAGGATCCGCCAGTTGTCTCGTATATTCATGAGGCGATCCCCTCGTACTTGTAGTAGCGCAGCAGGCTCACGTTCATCATGTAGGTGTTCATGAGGTCGGCCGTGAGCCCGAAGACGAGTATGAGCCCGATGTCGGGAAGCAGCGGAATCCCGAACAGCGTGGAGACGACAGTCATGACGATCATCGCGGTCAGAGAGGTCAGCGTCATCGTCACGCCGGTGCGCATCGCCCGGTAGGTGCTCTCGTAGAACCCACCCGTCCGCCTGAGAACGTGGTTGTTGAGGAGGATATCGGAGTCCACGGAGTACCCGATGAGCATCAGGAGGGCAGCAACGGTCCCAAGACTCAACTGAATGCCGAGCAGGTTCATCAGGGCGACGGGGATCATGATGTCGGAAAACGCCGAGAGGACGACTGCAATGGAGGGAACGAACGTCCGGAACATCAGGAACACGAGGACGCTCATGCCCAGGAACGCGACGCCGAGGCCAGCCAACGCCTGGCGCTGTGAACTCTCGCCGAAACTCGCCGACCGTCCCTGGACCTGTTCGACCTCGTAGCCCGCCGCTTCGACCGCCGTCTCGATCTCGTCGGTATCCGTCGACTGCGTGGTCAGGATGTAGGTGTTCCCGGTCGTCGCGGGCTGGATCGAATCGACCTCGACGCCCTCGACGTTGGCTCTGACCTCCTCGATCGAATCGTCGGCAGAGAACTGGACCTCGGTCCCACCGGTGAATTCGAGCCCACGGTCGACCGGGACCCCGGTCAGCGCCCACCACGCACCGATGACGGCCAACGCAACCACGAGAACGGCGAGGGGAACCGCCGCGAGTTGGCGGTTCGAATACTTCTCGTAGTCGACGTCCCGTACATCGAACTCAACCATGCCGGTGGGTGTGAGAGCGCCCCGAATAAGCCTTCCCTTTGACGTTTCGCGCAACTCCTATTTCCCCCGGGGCCATACAGGCAGCCATGACAGCCGATTCGTCCGCCGGAGACACGCCTGCGTCACACGTCGTCGTCTCGTATCCCGCGGACCTCTCCGAGTGGGGCCGCGACACGATCGACGGGTCGCCGTTCCGGTCGTACCTGACGAAAGCGCACGACACCGCCAGCGAGGGCGACGTCTGGGAGGAGTTCGTCGGCGTCGGCTGCTGTGGCGACACGCTGGACGTCCCGTTGCGCGTCGAATCCGTCGAGGGCGGAGAACGACTGACGGACGACACCACGTTCGAATTCACGGTCCGCGAGGCCTGCGACATCCAGGGCGGGTGGAAAGTACAGAGTGCGGACGGTCCGACGGTCTAACGCCAGGCGCGAGGCGGACGTTTTCCGAGAGCCTACGGCATGTAGCGGACGCTCACCACGCCATCGGCCGCGCGGATTTCGACCCGCGAGACGCCCAGTCGCGCGGCGCGAGCCAGTGTCGCCTCGTCGTCGAGAACGTCGGCAACTGCGTCGCTGGTCTCCTCTTCCGGCACCGAGATGACGTGCAGTTCCCCCTCGCCGGCACGTTCCCTGCGGGTCAGTTCTCCGACGGCCTGGTTGGCGGCAATCTCCCGTTCCTGGCGGGTGGGCGATTCGGGGCTCTCCTCGACCGGGATGGTCCAGCGTCGCTCGACGTCGACGACCTGCCAGGTCACCTCCATCGGCGGTTCCGGGCGCAGTGTCGCCGCCAGCAGCTCTTCCGAAGCCAGCCCGGGATGGTCGGATACGGTGTGGATCTGACTGTCGTGCACGTCCCGGAGCACGGCCGACTCCTCGTCGGCGTTCGTGACCAGGAACGTGCTCCGTTTCTCCTCTGCCATCGCTACATGCGCACGGGAATGCCGCGCTCGGCGAGGTATTCTTTCGTCTCCTGGATCGAGTACTCCCCGAAGTGGAAGATGGAGGCCGCAAGCGCGGCGTCCGCGTCGGCCTCGGTGAACACCTCGTAGGCGTGTTCCGGTCCGCCACAGCCCGAGGAGGCGATCACCGGCGTCGAGACGGCGTCACAGACAGCTTTCATCAGCGGGATGTCGTAGCCGTCCTTCGTGCCGTCGGCGTCGATGGAGTTGACGAACAACTCGCCAGCGCCGCGGTCCTCGGCCTCGCGCGCCCACTGGACGACGTCCCGGCCGGTCCCCTCGCGGCCGCCCTTCACGGTACACTCGAACCAGCAAGATTCCCCGTCGACCTGTGTGTAGTATTCGCCCGCGTCGTCGTAGCGCCGGCGGGCGTCGACCGAGATGACGATGCACTGGCTGCCGAACGCGCGCGCCCCCTCGTTGACGAGGTCGGGGTTCTCCAGAGCGCCGGTGTTGATGGACACCTTGTCCGCGCCGGCACGGAGCGTCTCCTTGATGTCCTCGCGGGTACGGATGCCGCCGCCGACAGTCAGCGGAATGAACACCTCGTCGGCAACTGCTCTAACAGTGTCGAGCATCGTTTCACGGCCCTCGGCACTGGCCGTGATGTCGAGAAAGACGAACTCGTCGGCGCCGGCCTCGTTGTACCGCTTTGCCATCTCCACCGGGTCACCCGTGTACTGGAGGTCTTCGAAGTTGACGCCGGTGTAGACTGCGGCCTCGCCGTCCTCGTCGAGGTCCACGTCGATACAGGGGATGATTCGTTTCGTGAGTGCCAT
>JAHENO010000229.1 GCA_018609945.1 Haloarculaceae archaeon
GGCCACAGCGAAGGTCGGAGCGGCGACGGCGGCGAAGACCGCACGGTTCCAGGCCAGGACCTTCCGGCCGTCCAGCGGGCCGAAGGGGATCATGTTGAACGCCGCCAGGAGGACGTTGATGAACACGCCCATGGTGCCGACCGCGCCGAGAAACCCCGGCGCGACCGAGAGGGGCAGGAACAGCGCCGCGAGCACGACGTTCGTCACCGGGCCGGCCAGCGCAACCAGGCCGTTCTCGCGTGCCGTGATCCGGCCGCGGTGATAGACGGCCCCGGGTGCCGCAAAGAGGAAGCCGGCCATCGCCACGAGGATCGTCAGTCCGAGCATGCTGTAGTCGGCGCGGAAGGCCGCGACCTGGCCGAAGCGGACCGCCACCACCTTGTGTGCGAGTTCGTGCAGGAGGAAGCCGGTGCCGACGGTGAGCATGCTGAGCGCGAACAGCCGGGCCACCGCCCCGGTGCCGGTCGTGCCGGCGAGCACGCCCGACAGCGTGCCCGGGGCGAGAAAGATGGTGAAGGCGACGCCGAGAGCGACCCACGCCGCCGCGAGGTCGCGCAACTCCCGGCGACTGAAGCTGATCGTCGATCGCCTGTGCGTGTGTGCGTTCATGGCTGGAGGATCGACCACAGCAGGCGGGCGCTCCGGCGGGCGCCCTCGAGCATCTGGTCGGCCAGCGCGGCGACGCCGCCGATCTCCGCAGAGAGCTGTGGCAACAGCACCGTCGCGAACAGGACGCTCGCGACGAAGCTGCCGATGTTGGTCATCCCGACGATGAGGATGAGCCGGAACAGCGGCACCTCGCGCATCTGCCTGACGAGGTCTGGGATCGGCAACTCCTCGTCGGCGAGCAGGTCGTTGAGCCGGCCGATGTCGCCGATATTGACGTCGAGGTATCGCAACTCGACGTAGCCGGCGAACCAGCCGGGCGCCAGCAGCGGGTTGACGCTGGTGAGCCAGGCGACCGCACCGCCGACGCCGGCGCTCGTCCAGTGGGCACCGGCGAGTTTCGCCAGCCCGGCCGCGATGACGCCGTTGACCAGAAACCACACGGCGAAGACGACGAGCAGCCACCGCTGGCGCACACCCGCCATCGCCAGCAGGGCGAAGAAGGCCAGGAAGCCGAGCGTGAACGTGTAGCCGACGGCCTTGTACGCGAGCCGCCCCCACCGGCGGCCATCGGGCGTACCCACCAGCGTCCCGGGGTCGGGCAGCGTCTCCGGGGCCGCGAGGTAACCCTCGATGCCCTCGCGGTGGCCGGCGCCGACCACCGCGACCACGTCGTTGCCCGCCTCGCGGAGCGCGACAAGCCGGTGGGCGATGTAGGCGTCGCGCTCGTCGATGAGCGCCTCCGCGCCGCCCGGCGAGAAGTGTCTGAACTCCTCGATCATCGCCGTCACGACGTCGGTGTCGGTCAGGTCCGCGGGGTCGAACTCCTCGTACTCCTCGGGGTCGCCGTCGAGTCGTCCCAGCGCGAGCGCCAGCGGGATCCCGACGACGGCCGCGACGGCGGTCGCGACCAGCACGCCGTCGACCACCGAGGTGAGACCGCCGACCAGGGGCAGGGTCGACGCGGCCGCGGGCACCACGTACGGCCCGCCGACGGCCTCGGCGACGACGGCGACGAACAGCCCGAGGGTGTAGCCGACGCCGAGCCCGGCCGTCAGGGGCCCGACCATCACCACGAGCAGCGAGCCGACCATCCCGAGTTTCTCGCGGGCCCGCAGTCGCTGCCAGAACCGCTGGATGGTCGTCTGGATGTCGCGGTCGACGAGCGCGACGTCGATGCCCAGCGCCTCGGCGGTGTCGACGGCCGCCTGCATGTCGGCCCCGGGCGAGACGTCGAACCGCTCTCCCAGCCGCGTCTGGACGTACGAGAGCAGCCAGTAGGCGATCAGCTGGAAGACCATCTGCCCCCGGATGAGATCCCGCGCCTCGATGTCCTCTGGTGCCTCGCCCTTCAGGCGGCGGTACCGGCTCTCGTCGAGTTCCACCGCGACCACGTCCGGACGCTCGCGTTCGATGGTCTCCTCGACCTCCGTGACGCTGTCCTGCGAGACGTGTGCCGTCCCGACGACGGTCACGGACCCCCCCGTCGGCCGCTCGGGCGGCGTCACCGTCGTCGCGTCCCGGCCGTCTTCCGGGCGGTCAGCCATCGGTCGCCCTATACAGTCGTCCGGTTTACCGTTGTCGGGACGCGCCGACCCGCTTCGGATCGCAGTGTCACTATGTTACTCCATTCCACATTTGGCAATTAGTATAATAAGAGATGGCACCCTTGATTCGGACGATGCACGATTTGACAGGCTTCCAGCGCGACTTGCTGGTCGTGATAGCAGGCCTAGACGAACCGCACGGTCTCGCGATCAAGGAGGAACTCGAGGAGTACTACGAGAGCGAGGTGAACCACGGCCGCCTGTATCCGAACCTCGACGAACTGGTCTCGAAGGGGCTCGTGGAGAAAGGGCAGAAAGACAGACGGACGAATGTATATCACCTGACACAGCGCGGCGAGCGGGAACTGAGCGCCCGCCAGGAGTGGGAATCGCAGTACGTCACCGCGTAGCTGCCGCCATCCCGGCGGGGTACCGTCGGGGGGCCCATCTCTTCCGGCGGTCCGTCGAGGGCGCTTCTTATGCCCGGTGGGGCCGTACGGGGGGTATGGGACTGACAGTGGAGACGCCACCCCCGCCCGAGTTGCGGGAGATCGACCCGAACGAGTACGACGACGCCGACCTCGCCGGCGAGGCCGACTACCGGCGCGACGATATCGAGGCGTTCCTCCGGGACGGCGCGTGGGAGCGTGCGTTCGAGGAGTGGGCTGCCGACACCGACATGGACGAGACGACGTTCGGGGTCGTCACCGACCTCGGCCTGTTGCGCGAGTTCGACTTCTTCTGGGACTCGTACGCCGACCGCGTCGGCTACCACGCCCCCGGCATCCCCGAAGACTGGCAGCAGCGCGACTACCACCCCGACCTCGATTCGTGGGGGACCGTCTCGGAGATCAACGCCGGCCTGACCGAACTCGGACAGGTGGTGTGTGACGTTCTCAAGGCGGAGTACATCGACTGGGAAACGGACTACGAGGCCCCCGACGACCTGCCCGACTTCTGACTCACTCCCGGGGAACGGCGAGGTTCTTCAGGACCCCGCCACACTCCTCGCACGTACCGAGTCGCTCCTCGGCCCACACGCGGGCGCCACACCCCTGGCACTCGTAGAGATACTCCCCCGACGGCTCGTATGGATCACTCCTGTTCATCTGCGGCCCTCTAGTCGGTGCAACCGCATAATCGTTCCGTAATATCCCTACTAGGAATATTAATATCGATGGTTGCGGAAAGAAAGTGGACGAATGTAACGTTACCCTTCGACGGCCCGGTATCGCCCGAGGGCCCCGTCCGCCGGGGAGCCGAAAGCGGTATCCACGTCCCCGGCCTGTGGTCAGGCATGAGCTTGGAGGACCTCACGGAGGACGTGCACGACCGCTACAGCGACCTCGGCGGCCAGCTCGGCGTCGACCTGGACCGGGAGACGCGCAACGAACTGGCGATGCTCTCGGCGGCACTCGAGCCCGACGAGACCGACGAACTGGTCCGTCGTGCCGTGCATATGCTCTTCCAGACGGCCGTCGAGACGGGCAACCTGGATTTCCACCTCCGGAGCGGGTACGACGTCACCTACGACGAGTACCTCTCCGGCATGACCTTCGAGGAGATGACCGGCGGGGACTTCCCCCAGCCCCAGCAGAACGACGACCGCCGCTACCAGTTCTGACGGCGTCAGCGAGCAATTTCGATCCCGTGGCGTCAACTCCCCTCACGTCGGTCTAGCCGTCAGTATCACTCGATGACAGAGCGTTCCCGCTGTGTGGAACAGTCCACCGACTCCGCGGTCGCCGAGTGATACAGGGTCTGTCCAGTTTCCGCGTCGAAGACGTGGAGTCGCTCCGGGTCGTAGGTCAGTTCGACGGTATCGCCGTACTGGACACCGCTCCGAGGCGTCGACTGCACCTTGACCGTGTCCGTCCCGATGGTACACTCCAGCAGGAGGCTATCCCCGAGTGGCTCGGTGACCTGCTCTTTCATCGCCTGGATTTCCGCCTCGATGTCGTCGGCGTTGACGATGTCGACGGACTTGTTCTGGATCGTGGTCTGGACGGACCGTGCAGGACCGAGCAGGATCCGCTTGGTTGCAGGATTGTCGATGTCGGCCGCCTGGAGCTGTTCGATCGCCGTCTCGAACATCGGATTGTCCTCGTAGAATCCCTCCGAGCGGAGCTGTTCGAGGGCGTTGCTGTTGTTCGGGTAGTATCCAGTGCCCTGGTGCCAGTCGATCTGTGTTTCCGGGCGGGCGATGAACTGGAGCAACTGACCGATTTCGTCGTACCGTTCGTCGGACAGCCCCGCCGGTACGTAGAAGGACGCCCCGCCGATGACCGGCCCGACGCGGGTCTCGCTGATGCTCGGGTACGGCGCGTTGTCGACCTCGAAGTCCTCCGCCGCGGCCTGGGCACCCGTGACGAAGGCGGTGCTCGTCAGCAACATCGCGGACTCCTGTTCGGTGAACAGCGAGGTGACCTCGCCCCACGCCTCGATGCCGGGATTCGTGTACAGGCCGTCCTCGGCCATCCCCTTCCACCACTCGTGGAAGTCGACGATCGCGTCGGGTGTCCGGAACTCCGAGGGATCGCGGGCGTGTCCGTTCTCCGCATCTGTCATCAGTTCTCCTTCGAAGGAGTACCAGTGTTCGACGAACCACACGTGGCTGGGCCAGGTGATCCCGAAGTTCGTGACGCCTTCTTCGACGAGTGTTTCGGATGCAGCACGGACGTCGGCCAACGACGTCGGTGGGTCGTCCGGGTCCAGCCCCGCCTCCGCGAACGCGTCCCGGTTGTAGTACATGATGGCATTCGAGTTGTTGAACGGGAGCGACGCCAGCGTGCCGTCGATGACGAAGAAGTCGCTGACGTTCTCCAGGAACGCGTCGGCGTCGAAATCGTCCGGCATGATCTCCTCGACCGGTTGCACCTTGCCTGTGTCGAGAACCTGTTTCGCGAACAGGCTATCGACCTGTGCCATGTCCGGGACGTTGCCGGACTCGAACGCCGCGAGCAGGTTCGTCAGGACGTTCTCGTAGCTCTCCTGGAACTCCATGTTCGCCGCGATGCCCGTCTCGTCCTCGAAGTCCGCGGCAATCTGGTCGAGGGTCTCGCCGAGCTCGCCGCCCATCGCGTGCCAGGCTGTCAGGTCCCCACCCACGGGCTGGAAGCCGGTCCCGCCGCCGCTTCCATCTCCGCTTCCGTCCCCGCCGCCGTCACCGCTCCCGCCGCCACCGTCTCCGCCACTACACCCCGCGAGGCCGGCCGCCAGTAGCGCTGCTTTCAGCACTGATCGACGCGTGGTCCTGTCATCTCCCATCTCGGACAGTGACATATCGCACGGTTCCGAAGGTGATCATATATTCTATTATATGACAGATATGCACAACTACGCATCTCTGATTGCAATACATAGCTGTCCGTACCCCTCGATAGTCGCCGTTGACGAGTGCTGCCTTCGTCCCGGACCGGGTATCGGCGGCCTTTTTGTCCCGGCATACGTAGCGAGGGTGTGCTCTCGGTCGAGCTCCACGCCCACTCGGCGCTGTCCTACGACGGCCGCGACCCGGTCGAGCGCCTCCTCGAACAGGCCGCGGCCGTTGGGCTGGACGGCCTCGCGGTCACCGACCACGACGAGATCGACGCCAGCCTCGAGGCTGCCGAGCTGGCCCCCGAGTACGGGCTCGTGGGCATCCCCGGCATGGAGGTCACGAGTGCCGCCGGGCACGTCCTCGCGCTGGGCGTCGCGGACCTCGTACCCGCGGGACTGTCCTTCCAGGAGACCATCGACGAGATCCACGCACAGGGGGGCATCGCGGTCGTCCCCCACCCCTTCCAGAAGTCACGTAGCGGCGTCCTGGCGAAAATCTCCGAGGAGGAACTGACGGCGGCCGACGCCATCGAGGTGTTCAATTCGCGGCTGCTCACCGGCCGGGCCAACCGCCGGGCCGAACGGTTCGCCCTCCGGCACAACCTCCCGGTGACCGCCGGCAGCGACGCCCACATCTTCGAGATGATCGGCCGCGGGATCACGCACGTCGACACCGACGAGCGGTCCGTCGAGGCGATCCTCGACGCCATCCGCGAGGGGCACACCTCCGTCGAGGGGCGGCGCACCCCCTGGCACATCAGCTTCCGCCAGGCCGCCGGCGGCGTGAAACGCCGCGTGGCCACCCGGGTCCGGCGCATGCTCGGCGGCAGTGCCGACTGACCATGTCCCGCCCGGAGACGGCGCTTGCCGGCGCCGACCCCGACGTGGTGCGCGCGGCGCTCGACGCCGGCGATCCACTGCCCGGCACCGCCGGGTTCGCCGGCGCGCTCGATGGCCATCTCGTCCGGGACGTCCTCGGACGGTATCCCCTCTTTTCCGCGCCCGACGATCCCGCGACTTGGAGCCACGACCCCGCCGACCTCGCCGCCCCCGAACGCGTCCCGGCCGGACACGTCCGGACGCCCGCCGGCGACGAGCGCGCCTGGTCGCTGCCCGCACTCGAACCATTCTCCGGCACCGACCCGGCCGTGGGGCCACTCCGGGACGCCATCGACGGCGCCGCCGGTGGGCTCGGTACCGGTGGGCTGGCGGTCGCGTTCTCGGGCGGCGTCGACTCTGCGCTCCTTGCGGCCCGACTCGACGCGCCGCTGTACGCCGTCGGATTCCCCGGGAGTCACGACCTCGCCGCGGCCCGGTCGGGTGCCCGGGCACTCGGCCGCGAGGTCCGGACGGTCGAACTCGACCACGCGGTTCTCGCGGCGGCGGTCCCCCGTGTTGCCCGCGCGACTGGTCGCACGAACGCGATGGACGTCGCGATCGCGCTCCCGCTGTTTCTCGTGGCCGAACGCGTGGCCGCCGACGGGTACGACCGGCTCGCGCTCGGTCAGGGGGCCGACGAACTGTTCGGCGGCTACGCCAAGGTCGCCCGCGCCCCCGAGGATACCCGCGTCGCGGCCGACACCGTCCGCGGCGCCCGCCGGGAGGTCCTGCGGACCGTGCCCGACCAGCTGGAACGTGACACGCTCGCGCTCCGGGCCGCCGGCGTCGACCCCGTCGTGCCACTCCTCGCGGACCGGGTGGTGGCGGCGGCGCTCCGGCTCCCGGGCGAGGCGCTGGTCTCGCCGCGCGGCGAGCGCAAGTGGGCGTTCCGGCTGGCCGCCCGGGCGTGGGTGCCCGACCGGCTCGCCTTCCGCGAGAAGACGGCCATCCAGTACGGGAGCGACGTCGACCGCGAACTCGACCGGCTGGCCCGCCAGGCCGGATACAAGCAGCGGATGGACGACCACGTCTCCCGGTACGTCGAGTCGCTGCTCTGACGCGACTGTCCCGCCATTGCCGCCCGCGACGAGTTTCACTTACCCGCCTGCAACGAGTCGGAGGACGCGGACGCGCTCGACGGAGTCGTCGACCGCCGCGTCCTCGGGAACCGGTCGGCCGTCGACGAGGATGGAGACCTCGTGGTGGCTCACCTCGAACGGCGCGAGGAGGTCCCCGTAAGTGGCGTCCGCGTCCGCGGGCACCTCCCTGGTCTCCTCGCCGACGAGTTCGACCGTGACCATGTGCGTGGCTGGTCGGGCACGGAGTTGAGCGTGTCGGACGCGGCCAGGCGTCGCGGTTGTCTGACCGCGGCCAGGGAGCGCCGGTCAGACCTCGATCTTCCGTACGACATCCTGCTTGTGACCTCTCGCCCGCCGTTCTCGCGAACGGGACCGGTAGCCGGGAACAACTGTCACCGCCGACCGGCCGCCTCGACCAGCCGCGTCACCCGGTCGGGATCGACGGGGTTGGTCGTCTCGCCGTCCCGTTTCAGGGCCGTTCCGACGATCGCGCCGTCGGCGTGGTCGAGCAATTCCGCGACGTTCCCGGCGGTGACGCCGCTACCGACGAACACCGGCAGGTCGGGTGCGACGTCGTCGCGGGCGTCGAGAACTCCCCGCAGGTGGTCGGTGTCGGTCGGTTCGCCCGTCGCCGGACCGGAGACGACCAGTCCGTCCGCGAGGCCGCGCCCGACGAGTTCTTCGGCGACGGCGGTGACGTCGCGCTCGGCGGCCGGCGCGGAGTGTTTGACCGCGACGTCCGCGAGGATGGCGACGTCCGCGTCGAGGCGCTCGCGCAACCGGAGCGTCTCGTGGGCCCGCCCCTCGAGCAGTCCCTGATCGGTCACCCGCGTGCCGGCGTGGACGTTGACCCGGACGAACGACCCGCCGGCCGCCGCGGCCACCGACAGCGCCGCCCGGGCGTCGTTCCGGAGGACGTTGACTCCCCAGGGGCTGTCGACGGCGAGTGCGAGTTCGCGCGCGATGGCGGTCAGTTCGGCGACGACGTGGGTCGGCACCGCCTCGGGGTAGAACGGGGCGTCCCCGAAGTTCTCGACGAGCAGGGCGTCGACCCCGCCCTCGCGGAGCGCTCGTGCGTCGGCGAGCGCCCGCTCCCGGACCGCCCCCCGATCCCCCTCGAACCGGGGTGCGCCGGGCAGAGGCGGCAGGTGGACCATCCCGACCAGCGGCGTCTCGCTGCCGAACCGCTCGACGAGGTTCATGTCCCCCGTTCTCGGGGCGCGGTGAAAACAGTCCTGGTGCAGAGCGCGTCCGAACGGGCGGCCGCCGGCTACTCCCAGTAGTCGGGTTCGTTGCCCGGCCGCCACTTGACCGAACAGCCACGGGATGGCCGTTGTTCGTCGTCGATCTCCTCGCCGGCGAGCAGCCGGTCGATGATGTCCTTCATCTCCCGCTCGGTGGGTTCCTCGTCGGGATTGGTGGCGTCGTCCAGCCGGCCGTGATAGACCAGCCGGAAGTCCCCGTTCGTTCGCTCGAACAGGAAGGGGTCGGGCGTACAGACCGCGCCGTAGGCGGCCGCGACGTCCTGGCTCTCGTCCCGGAGGTACGCGTCGTACTGGACCCGGCCGTCGTCGACGTACTCCTGCATCTTCTCGAAGGAGTCCTCCGGATACTCCTCGTCGTCGTTGGGGTTGATGCCCACGACAGCAACGTCGTCGTAGCTCGCGGCGAGGTCGTTGAGTTCGTCGAACTTCGCCTTCGCGTACGGGCAGTGGTTGCAGGTGAACACAACCAGCAGCGCCTCGCTGTCCGCGAAGTCCGCGAGCGTGTACGTCTCGCCGTCGGTTCCCCGGAGTTCGAAGTCCGGTGCCTCGTCGCCGCGTTCGAGGACGTCTTTCGAGTCGAGTGCGACCATATCCGACAGTGGGGCCGGCTGTCCCTTACCTGTTCTGTTCGGTCTGTGCCGGGCGCTGGCGTCGCCGTCCTTCGCGGCTTGCGGGGGCCGGGTCCGGCCGACCCCGCCGGCGTCACGCCTCGACGACAGCAATCTCGGCTCCGGTGTACTCCCGCTCGGACTCCAGTGCCACGAGGGCGGCGAACAGCGACGGGTCCCCTCCCACGACGTGACCGTCCGCCAGTCCGACCCGTCGTCCCCGGACATGGCGGCGCGTACGCACAGGTCGACAATGAATCCGGGCAGTTCGTGCGCCCGGCCAGCACGGGCGGTCGTCCCATGTAGCCGCATAACGGTTGGACGAGACGCTCTCGTGTGGCTGTCAGTGACCCCCTGGGGAGGGGGCCAGCGAGACACACACATGGCGCAATACCGGTGTTGCCAGGGGATGGCGACTCTGTCAGGTCTAGCTGACGCCCTGGCATGTTGTTGTTTCGCACACTGGAAATTAATGTCGGGTGGCTGTTCCCAGTAACTGAGAACGAGATTGGAAGTGATACTGCCGGCTATAACTTCGTGAAGATATTCGACCCCACGGGTGGTCGAAATTTCTCACGGGCTTATAGCCGGCAGTATGAGGGCGCCGCGGGCGGCGCGGTGATCGCGGCACGCCGACGAGTGTACGCGGACGTGGCGCTCCCGCTGATAATGACTGCTGTCGTTCAGTACCGGATCGGCCGCACGACGTCGTGCGGTCGACCTGGAAAATAGCTACAGCAGTCATTATGACACCTTTCAGGACGCCGAGCGAGTGGCTGGCAGCGTGTAGCAAGCCTTATGTCCGCGCTGGAGTCCCCTACAGGTATGAGCAGCCGGAGTCACGTCGAGGTTCTGGAGGTCCTGCGCGAGAACGCCCGCTACTCGGTCGAGGACATCGCGCGCCAGACCGGGACCGACCCCGCGGACGTCGAGGAGATCATCACCGCCCTCGAGGAGGATGGCGTCGTCCGGGGCTACCGCGCGGTCGTCGACTGGGAGCAGGTCGAGGCCGAGCGCGTCCGCGCGGCAGTCGAACTGAACGTCACGCTCGACCGCGAGACCAGTTACACCGACGTCGCCGACCGCATCGCGAAGTTCCCGATGGTCGAGTCGCTGCACCTGGTCAGCGGCGAGTTCGACTTCATCATGGAGGTCGAGGGCGAGTCGATGCGCGAGGTCTCGCATTTCATCAGCGAGAAGGTCGCCCCAGTACCCGAGATCACCCAGACGGTCACCCACTACGTCATGGAGACCTACGTCGAGAACGGCATCGAGTTCGACGACAGCAGCGA
>JAHENO010000230.1 GCA_018609945.1 Haloarculaceae archaeon
CTCGCGATAATAAATACTGATATTTCAGCCCGTATAGCCGGCAGTGAGATGTTAACCGCGCCGGCCGGGCCGACAGACACGGTGTCACTGTGACGCCGATTGGAGGTCGGGCCCCCAATTTCATGTAGCGACATACGATTTATGGGTGGTTCGATACCAGATAGCTATGGAAGCCGGGCTGTGGACGCGACGCTTCGTCACTCCTCGAAGAACTCGCTGACGGCGACCGATTCGCCGGCTTCGATGGCGTCGGCGAGCGCCCGGACGTCGACCGCCTCGACCCGGTTGGGATACTTGCGCCGGAAGTAGCCGACGACGTTCTCGACGTCGCGCTCGAGGAGTTCACGGGCGTTGGCGTGGTCGGTCGGGACGGCCTGGGGCCAGTCGAAGACGACCACGCCCGCCTCGGTGACGAAGACGTTGTACTCGCTCATGTCGGCGTGGACGTATCCGGCGTCGTAGGCGCCCGCCATCTCGCCGAGTACGAGGTCCAGCACGGGCCGGACCTGCTCGGGTTCGAGGGCGGTCCGGCCGAGTTCCACGCCGTCGATCCGCTCCATCACGACCGCGTGGCGGTTGTGGTCGACGGGACGGGGCACCGACACGTCGGGATACAGCGTTTCGAGGGCCGCGTGCTCGCGCTTGGCGGCCTTGCGGGCGGTGTACAGCCACGAGACGTGTTCCCTGTCGGCGGTGTACTCCCGCTCCCGGTTGACCTCCCGGAACTCGGTGTATCCCTCGCGGTGGAACTTCAGCGCCAGGGAGGTGTACGACCGGACCTCGTAGACGTCACTCTCCTTGCCCACGCCCAGGGGCGCACCGACCGCCTCGACGGTCCCGCGTTCGGCGAAGGTGTGTAGCGCCAGCGCGTCGTACCCCTCGAAGGTGAGCCGGTACCCCTCGTACTGGATGGTCTTGCGCTCGATCAGCCCCCGCCGCTCGCACCGGTCCAGCCGGTAGTCGACGTTCTCGGGCGTCAGATCGGCGAAGTCGGGCAGTTTCTCGCGGGCGACCCACTCCGAGAAGCGCATCCCCTGCTCGACGCCCGACAGCAGATAGAAGTCCTCGCTCTCCAGCTCGGCCAACTCGCTCGCAACGTTCTCGACCATCGTCCGTCCGTACTCGGTCGATTCCTATAGGGATTGTCGTCGACCACTGGGCTCTACGAAGGATGGACGTGATGTCGATATAAATCACATATCGCAATATAGAAAATGCTGATAGTGCCGCTAAGACGAACCACCACGTGGGACAGAGGAAGACGCTCCTCGCTAGATGGTACCGTTCGCATGATACCGGGCGCGTTTCGAGAACTCTCTCCCGAGAGCTACTCGGCTGTGGGATCGCTGGCAACTGTCCACCCCAGAGTTGATTTTTCCGACCACAAAATACCATTTTCCAATACATAGTTTAAATAATATTATATTTTGAACATACGACTTCAGCACTCTATATAAGAAATATTGAAAAAACTATATAAAAATAAAATAACGTTTGTATGAGATTCACAGGTAGGAATCTCCCCTATCTATCCAGACCGGAGAATCGGGAACAGTGGACCGGTGGCCGTTCACGTGTTGTGCGGGTCGGGACGGCGCACGTATTACGGCCATACCTCTGTAATAGCGGTGGTGAACGTTCTACACCCAAGTGGCACACTGCTCGAGAGGGGACCCCGCCAGCCTCGCGAGTCGTTTCGTGACCGCTGTCGCCGCTCACTCTGTTGATCGCGAACCCTCGATCGGCAACGATCTGGTGGGCCGCCCGGTGAACCCCTGGGTGTAAGTTATGAGCCTTCTAAACTCGGCACCGGCGCGTCAAACGAGTTATTAACCGCTCTTTGTCCGGCGATCCATCGAGAACCGTTGTGGTGACGGGAAAGCGACCGACGTTCGCGTCACTCCGGATTGACCAGCGCACGCAGGTAGAACCACCGTCGCGACCACAGTTGATAGATCGTCGACAGAGCGTACACGAACAGGAACACTGTCGCAGAGAACAGCGGTTCCAGTTGCCCGATGAGTGGAACGCCCATGGCCCCCAGCATGACCGTCGAGAGGGCGACCACCCCGAGTGTCCGATAGTACGTACTCCAGGTGATACCGAACCACGTGACGACATCCAGGTAAACGTCGACTTCGCGCGCCCGGTCGTTCAACGCAATCCGCTTCCGGTTCCTGTCGTAGTCGACGATATCGGCCGCGTCCAGCTTCGGCAGGTGGGTCTGGTGGAGTGAGTTGTAGACGCTCTGGCGGAGGTTCCGCGGCGCCGGCGACTCGCTGGCCTCCCATTCAGCGATCTGCTCCGAGAGTGCCCGGAGCGACACCGGTTCGAGCCGCTGTTTGAGGTATTTGAGCACCTTACGCCGCCGGTCGTTCCGGAGGATGTCGTGTATCTCGGCCGGATCGATACGACCATCTTGTCTCTGATCTGCAAACATTGGTGCCACTTCAGGGGACCTCGAATCGGTCAGGGAAGCGCTCGCCTCGACCTGACAGGATATAGTCACTGTGGCTGGTATATAAAAACCCCCGGAGCGTTCACGGTCCTGGAGCAAATCGCCGGACGTGACCGTATCAGTCTCTCTCTGAAAATGCTCTAACGACTCGTTTAAAGGGATAATCGACAGTTTACACGCTCGAACGAGTCGTTATCCTCGCAAGTGCGTCGTTAGCACTGGTTGATGGTGTGATTAGCTATGGGGATGGGAGTATCAGTATAGCCTGCGCTCGGCCCTCCCTGGCTGGCCGACCGGGGTTCGATTCCCCGGCAGGGACTTCCCGTCCCGATCCTGCGGTGGACGGGTGGCTGACGGACTACCGTCGCGACGGAGGACAACCATGACAGACGACGAGAAAATTTCGATTTCGCGGCGGAAGGCCCTCGGTGCCATCGGTACCGTCGGCGCCGCGGGTGCCCTCGGTTCGCTGGGCACGTACGCACAGTTCACAGATCAGGAGCGCGAGTCGTATACCTTCACCGCTGGAGGTATCGACGGTGAAGTCAGAGCGGGCGCCAGGTACAACGGCGAGATCATCAAGGACTTCGGTGGTAGCGACGGTATCAGCGAGACGGGCGACCTGGAGAACGTCGAAGGGTTCGCGGAGTCCGGAGCGCTCGGCCTCCAGTTCGAACTGAGCGACGTGAAACCCGGTGACTGGGGTTGCTTCTCGTTCGGAATCACCGTGCAGAACAACCCTGCCTGGGTTGCGGCCTGTATCGACTACAAGAACAGCATCGACGCCAGGGCGTTCGAGCCGGAGGCTGAAGTTGACGGCGATCACGCCGAACTCGACGAGACCGACCCGTTCGGTGCTAGCAAGAGCTACGATAGCCCCGGCGAACTGCACAAGAACCTGTTGGTCATCCCCTTCTACAAGGGAGACTCTGAGCCCAGTGATAGCAGCAGGTTCGATCCGTGTATCTTCTTCGACGAAGAGCAGGGAGAGTTCGACGCGAGCGCGTACCAGGGATCGGGTGCGGTTAACACACCGACGGAATTCTGGGACAACTCAGAGTCCGGTCTTACCCCGGCTACGCTCAGCGACGCAGCCACGTACCAAATGGTCGATACGGCGACCTGGGGAGATGACGGTGACGTCGACACCTACGATATTGATGACTCCATCGTTGTCGACGATGGGTGTGTGTTCCTGAACGGGGACGACCCCTCAAACGCCAATCAACAGGGAGCTGCGCCGCTGCCCAGCGGAGAAGAAATCTGGATGGGGTGGGACTGGCATCTCCCGTTCGACACTGGCAACGCAGTCCAGGGAGACAGTCTCGATCTCCAGCTCGGGTTCGTCTTCGGCCAGACTCGGCACACGGAGAGCGCACAGCTGTCCAACGTGTTCGCTCCCGACGAGAACACCCCGAACGACTCCTCGGACGACTAAAATACAGTGAGGGCGCGACCAAGACACGTTCTCACGACGGTACGTGAGAACTGGAGGACGATTGCGAAAGTCCTCGGAGCTAGTGCCCTACTACTAATACTGGCCCCGTTCGTGGTCCACACTCACCCCGGCCTCGTCGGAGCAGACCAAAGCTACGTGGTCCAGTCAGGAAGCATGGAACCGAACCTTCCCGTCGGCGCGCTCGTCTTCGTGAACACGGATGTCTCTGCCGAGGAGATCGAGGAAGGGGACGTCATTACCTTCAGCAAGGGCCGCGAGACGATCACGACGACACACAGGGTCCACGAGAAGCATACGGCCACTGTGGGTGAGGAAACGAGCATCAGTTTCAGCACGAAGGGTGACGCCAACGAGAAGCCGGATTCGGAGCGCGTGTATCGGGATGACCTGGTCGGGAAGACGATGTTCAGCGTTCCCTTTGTGGGGTACGTCGTCGCGTTCCTCGGGACTGGCATGGGCTGGTTCATGCTCGTGACCGTTCCCGTGACGCTGCTGTTCCTGGACGGTCTGGCCGGGTTGTACGGGGCAATAGAAATCAAACAGGCAGATGACTAGTCAACCGATCACACCCGAACGGTGTACGGCGGTTCGACTCCGCCGGCGGGGTTTGCACTCACGAAGCTCTCCGACGTTCGCTGACGGTGCCGGTCGTCCCGTTCCGGTGCTATCGGGCGGAAAGAACAGGCACGCGACTGGAGCTGTTGCAACTGTCACGAACGGCGGGGTTCCGGTCGGGAGACTCGATATTCCAATTGGGAGGCTGACATGGACGAGACAGGTCTGAGCCGTCGAGAGGTTCTTTCGGGGCTCGCGGTCGTCGGCGGAACTGGCACGTTCGTCGGAAACCACACTGCGGCGGTGTTCATCGACGAGGAGCGTCACGGCACCACGCTCACCGCGGGCGGCGTGGATCTGGTCGTCGACACACCGCGCGGTTCGAGTGAAGGCGGCGTCACGCTTCCCGTCGAGCTGACTCCCGGGGCGGACGACATCCCACGCGACCGGACGGAATTGAGCGTCTCCCCGAAGGAAGACCCCGACTCCAACCCGGTCTATCCCTGGCTCGGCGCCTCGTGTCCCGACCCGCCGGGCGTCGCACGTCGGCTATGGGTCACACTGAGATACGCCGGGACCGAGGACGATGACGGCGTCGTCGCCGAAGGGACGCTCCTCGGGGTCGCGCACCTGCTCCGGGACGGCGTAGCTCTCGACCCGGACGGAGAAGACACGGCTCGCGGGGACCGGACGTGTTTGTCGCCCGGCGAATCGATTGACCTGGTTTTCGAGTGGGAACTGCTCCCGGGACCGGTGCCCGCGTCGGGCGGGAACCACTCGATCTCCGTCGACTTCGAGTTCGTGGGTCGCCAGTGCCGTCACACCGACGGAACGGAGAGTCCGTTCCCCGACGACGCGGACTGTTCCGGCGTCGGCCACGGGATCAGTTTCGTCGCCTTCTGTGAGACGTCCGCGGACCTCGTGCGCGAAGACCTCGACGTCACCGTCGAGGAGCGTAACGACGACGGCGAGCCGGTGACAGTCGCTTGGACCGACGAACGGCAGGGGGAGTCGGTCGACTACGTCACCGTCTTCTTCGGGTCCCAGCAGTCACCCACGATGAAGATATACGATGTCGGGGAGGCAGGCGCGGGGACCGTGACGTCGCTCGGGATCGGTGACGCCGCCGTCAGAATCGAAGACGCGCGGGGCGGGACAGCGAGCATCCCGTGTGAGACGGCACACGGGCGACTCGGCGGGACCGGCGATTTCGACGGGACGTCGGTCAAACTGGCGTACAGCGATCAAGACGGTTTCGAACTGGAGGAATCCACATGATCTCACGTGACGACATCTTCGGGGAGGCTGGATGGTTCAAACGCGTCCCGTGGCGGCGGGTGGCCAACGTCGTCGGGCTGGTTCTGGTGGTCGCCGTGGTGGTGCCGTTCCTCGTCTACGCGGTCCCACAAGTCGTCGGCGCCGACCAGAGTTACGTGGTCCTCTCGGGGAGCATGGAGCCGACCATCAGTCCGGGAGACGCCGTCGTCGTCGAACGAGTCCCTCCGGAGACTATCCAGCGGGGGGACGTCATCACGTTCGTGCGGGAGGGCAACGACAGACCGACGACCCACCGCGTGGTAGACGTCGTCGAGCAAAACGGGGGCGTGGCGTTCGAGACGCGCGGCGACGCCAACGAGGATGTGGACCCGGGTCTCGTCAGACCCCGTCAGGTCCAGGGCAAAGTGATGTCGGTCGGCGGCTTCCTCCTCGTGCTTCCCTACGTGGGGTACATCGTGCAGTTTGCGAGTACGCCCGTCGGATTCCTCGCGCTGTTCGTCGGTCCGCTTACGGTCCTTGTTATCACCGAGATGTGGAGTCTACTCTCGTCGGCCAGGGGGAACGCCGACGGCGAACCCACCGACGTGGACCATACCATGGCCACGAGCGGGACAGCCGGGACCGGAGCGGTCGAACCCGGTTCGGCCACCCGTGACCGAGAGACGAGTGCCGACGGGGAGATGACGCTCGCTGAACTCCAGCTCGGGACTGTGATACTCGGGGCCTTCATGGCCTACAGCGTCTGGGTGGCCTACGCCACGTTCGAGGGGTGGGCCGTCGCCGTCGCCGCCGGCAGTTCCGCCGCGTTCCTGGTACTGGCGGGGCTGTATCTGGTGAGTGTGCTCTCACTCACGAATACCGGTGAAACTGATGACAGCGAGGCGACGGAGGCCGCCGATAGGCCCGAATCAGGCGACAGTACACGTCCGGGCACCGACCCCGACGCCGGGGAACACGTCGAGGACGCCCCGGGACTCACGGAGCCGAACCCGGGCGCCGACCGACCAGCCACCGAGGCCGGCGTCGACAGCGCACGGGGTGAGAGCGATGACTGACCGCGGACTGGTCGCGCTCGCGCTCGTCGTCGTCGTCACAATGGCTGTCTTCTCCGGGGGGATGTCCCAGTCGCTGTTGCACGACAGCGAAGTCGTCACCGCCACGATCAATGTCGGCACCGTCGACCCCGCAATCAACACCGGACCGTCGGAACTCGGCCTCCACAATGTCAGCCAACAGCACGACGGGAACCAGACCTGTGAGAACGCGGCATCGGAAACCATCGACGAGGATAGCCGTGGCGAGGGGGTCGCTATCAGATTCGATCCCGAAAACCGGACCGTCGGTGTCGGGAACGAGACCGAGTACAGGGTCCTCGTCGAGGGTGCGTCCGACAACATCACCTCCTACTATCTCGGGTTCACTCTGTGTGACCCGTCAGTTGCAACATTCGAGGGATTCGACCACTGGCACGTGACGGAATCGAGCACGCACAACGTGTCTGTGACAGACGGCACGCTCGAAGTCTCGGCCGGGTACAGTAGTGACTATCCGACCAGCAGTGACGGTGAGATAATCCTCGGAACGATCACTGTCGCTGGCAACGCCAGCGGTCAGGTCGAACTCGGGGTCGCGGACGTCAACGACGATATCCGCGACGTCGAGGCAAAGCGGTACAACATCACTGCCGCGGACGAGGCATCGCTTACAGTCACCGCCCGAGAAACCGGATCCGACGAGGGCGACGACGGCCCCGACGGCGAAAACGACTCATGAGAACTGCTGTCGCGCTGTGCCGTGCCGACTGCATGCTGGCCCTGGATTTCGTTACAGCCCACAGCAACCCCGGGGGCAGACTGGCGGGGATCTACCGAGTGGCGATCGTGCCACCCCTGTGATCCAGCCGTCGAAACTCCCGGCCTCGAACTGGATTTCGGTGACACCAGTGCTGTCGCTTCCTAGCGAACGCGTCGAAGACCGCTTCGGTGTCGACGAACTCGTAGCGCACCGCTTCGTCGTTCCCACAGAGGTGCCGAGGGCCGAGAACGCTGTTTCGACCTCGACCGGTTCCTCCCGGTCGCTGCGGGCCAGTCTCGAACATGTCTCCCGGCGGGCCCTTTCGATTCGTGCTAAATTCCGATACATCTCCCTGTTTTTGAGGGGTTGGGACTGTTGTCGCTGTTGTCCGGCAACCGCACTCTATCATCCGACCAATCCAGTATGGACTTACCACTACCTATGATATATTGTAATAAAATCCTCATATAATAGCTATTATGGAAAAAGAGAACCGGAATTTGTCCAGAACAAATTACTCATCTTAGTTCGTTCAGCAATCGCCGACAACTTGAGCGGGAGTAGGCGACGCCGAAATGGTCGTCAACGTACGCACAGACGAGTCGTGGAGTCCACGCGGACGCGTCGAATCCCACCGCTGTTGGCGATTGCTGGAGTCGTTTTTCGAGGTGAGTTCGTTGCTCGTCGGTGAGTTTGCGGGGACGGCCGCTCCGGTGCTCGTCGCGTACCGCTGTCATGATTGGCTCGGTTTCGAGTTGCGTCAGCCAGTTGTAGACCGTTCGCCGTTGGACGTCGTACCACTTCGCGAGTTCGGTCTGTGTGACGCCATGCTTGTACGCAATCGCCGCCGTCAGCCGCTGTGTCGGCTTGCTCCTCTCGACCCTGCTGAGGGCCTCTTGTAGTTCCTCGATTGTAACGTCCGCCAGTCTGGCCATATTCGCTGATGCATTTATCGAGTAATAACTTTTGATGATTTGTAGTAGATCATTACTCTCATTATATTAAATATATTTATCAAATACTTGTTATAAATGAAGCTTCGTATCAATGGATGTAGGTCTTGCCGTCAGGAACCGTCGGGTTCGTAGGCGTGGACGTCTTCGACGGACGGGGCACCGATGGCCAGCACCCGCGTGTTGCCGTCCGCGTCTTCGGGGTTGTACGCGCGCTGTGGACTGCCCGGATCGACGAACAGCGCCTGGTCGCGCTCGACGACGTACTCGCCCTCGGGTGTCTCGACGTGGAGTTCCCCCTCCAGCACGTAGAACACCTCGACCTGTTCGTCGTGGTAGTGATACTGCAGGCCGGGCTGTTCGCCGGGCGCGAGGTCGTAGACGCGCATCCCGATTTTCGAGTCGTGGTACTCGTGGCCGGCCGCGGCGCTGAGCGACCGGACGTCGGTCGGACGGTCGTCCCACTGTTCCAGGTCGTCGGGGTCGACGAGGTGATAGCCCATACCGGAGGCTGGTGGCCGCGGGACAAAAAACACCCACCAGTTACCGGGCGGCACTGTCCAGATACCTCCCGTGTTCGTTCTGCGATTTCCGACGGCGACCCGATACGCGTCCGAACGGTGCCCGACTCCGGGAGCCGCAGCTATTTTATCGGGGACGCGAAAGGGGCGCACATGGAACTGTTCGGGACGGCCGGCATCCGGGGACCAGTCACGGAGGTGACGCCGGGTCTCGCGCTCGCGATCGGGCAGGCTGCGGGCGCGGACGGCGAGGCGTTCGTGGTGGGCCGGGACGGCCGCGTGACGGGTCCTGCCCTGGAGAACGCGGTCGTCGCCGGCCTCGAGAGCGCCGGCGCGGACGTCGAGCGTGCGGGCACGGTGCCGACGCCGGCCCTGGCCTTCGCCTCGCAGGGCCGCCGGGGCGTGATGCTCACTGCCAGCCACAACCCCCCGCCAGACAACGGGGTCAAGGTCTTCGTCGACGGCGTCGAGTACGACCGCGCGGCCGAACAGCGCGTCGAGGACCGCGTCGAGAGCGGGACCGACGCCGCCACCTGGGACGCGTGGGGCGAGGACGTCCGCGCCGACCCGCTGCCGGCCTACCGCGACGCAGTCGTCGACTTCGCGAGCGGTCGCGGCGGGGACCCCGACGGGCTGACGGTGGCGGTCGACTGCGGGAACGGGATGGCGAGCCTCGCGACGCCGCAGGTGCTGGCGGGCCTCGGTGCCGACGTCCGTGCGCTCAACGCCAACGTCGACGGGCACTTCCCCGCTCGCGAGAGCAAACCCACCCCCGAGACGCTCTCGGACCTGCGTGCGTTCGTCGACGGGACCGCCGACCTGGGGATCGGCCACGACGGCGACGCCGACCGGATCGTGATCGTCGACGGCGACGGCGAGGTCGTCCACGAGGACACCGTCCTCGCCATCCTCGCCGAGCACTACACTCGCGCGAGCGACGCCGCCGATCCCGTGGTGGTGACCACGCCCAACGCCTCGGCCCGGATCGACGAGCGGGTCCGCGCCGCCGGCGGCCGGGTCGAACGCGTCCGCCTCGGTGCGCTCCACGAGGGCATCGCTGCGGCCCGCGAGGCCGGCGACGCCGACACCGAGGTCGCCTTCGCGGCCGAGCCCTGGAAGCACATCCACACGCCTTTCGGCGGGTGGATCGACGGCGTCGCCTCGGCGGCGGTGTTCGTCCGACTGGTCGCAAGCGAGGGGCTGGCCGCGCTCCGCGAGCCCGTCACCGAACGCCCCTACCGCAAGGCCGACGTGCGCTGTCCCGACGACGCGAAAGCGGCGACGATGGACCGCCTGGAGACGGTCCTGCCCGAGACGTTCGCCGAGGCGACCGTCGACACCGAGCACGGCGTCCGGCTCGAACTGCCGGACGGGGGATGGGTACTCGTCCGGCAGAGCGGGACCGAACCCTACGTCCGGATCTACGTCGAGAGCGAATCCGTCGACGAGATCCTCGAGACGGTCGTCGAGGCGGTCGAGTCGGCGGTCGCGGCAGAGACGTAGAGGTACGGCCCGCGCCGTGGATCCGGCAAGACGAGCGAGGGGACCAACAAATCGGACGGGTTAGTGGCGCATTCCATCGTCCACTTTTGCAGCAGCCACATGGTGACGGCTGTAGCTATTTTCCAGGTCGACCGCACGACGTGCGGATCCGGTTATGAACCACAGCAGTCATTATCGCTCAAAAATTGTCAGAAACGGCGTGCAAGATGGCGGGCGCGCATTCATCAACCGGGACCGACCGGAACCACGACTGAGAATCTGGCGTGTGTCGCACCGAGTGAGTCCGCCCGTTCACGGTGTGACCAGCGAAGATCCGCTGAACACTGTTGACGGGGTAACACTATCCAGTTCGACTTCGAATGTACCGGATTGCCTCTCACCACCAGGCGAGGGGCGATTGCCGCGCAGAACGGGTGCACCACCCATGGTATCACCAGAAACACACCAAGAAATCGAAGAAATGCTTGGCCAGGTTCCCAGTTGGATGGACCAGCTTGCTGAGCCTGCCAGCGAACACAGCTGGGGACTCTTTCGTGATCTCGAAGCCGGGGAGACCGAACTGTCCGGACGAGAGAAACAGCTCATCGGTGTCGGCGTTGCAGCCGCTATCAACTGTCCCTACTGTACCTACTTCCACAAAGAAGATGCGCGCTTAGAGGGTGCCACGGAGGATGAAATCGAAGAGGCAGTCAACCTCGCCAGCGTGACGAAGTACTTCTCAACGATTCTCCACGGGAACGAGGTTGACGTAGACGACTTCGCAACGGAAACAGACGAGATTGTCGACCACATCAAAGAGCAAGAGGCCCCAGCAGACGACTAAGTCGGCCGTCACGAAGGGGTTTTTTATGTTCTTTGACTGAACGACCAATCCGCTCCAAGAGCAGTGGAGTAAACGAAGCGTCGTGCTGACTTCACACTCTCCATCTCGTACTGGAGAAATTGCCATATATGATCTTTGTCAGGTGGGTTCGTGCAGGATGAAAGGCTGTCTCTTACCCATAAATCAGCGCTCAAGTGAAAAATCAACTCACACGAAGGGTGAGACAAAAGAATTGGTCAGATAGCAATCAGTGTTCTTGGCAAACCACAGTTCTTTCGCGGACCTCTCTCCATGAGACCGCGGATAGGAGTGGCGTTTTGCCGGATGTCGCTGAATGAGCGGCTTGTCGCTTATTCAGCGCCGAGTTCGTAGCCTTCCGCCCACATGCGAAGCTTCTGCAGCCCTTTCCACATCGCCTGCCATCCTGGTGGCGGATCTGAATTGCGGTCAAGATAGCCGCCGAGCTTTGCCACATGTACTGCGTAGGCTTTGCCAGACTCCCCGCGCAGTTCTGGAAATTTCGCTTCCAGAACTGCGCGTTCGGCATCGCTCAACAACACCTCTGGATCGGCCGATGAGTTCCCACGAGCCAGGTCTCGTAACTCCAGCACTTGCCACGCAATCACCGAATACACCCCCAATAACACATCCATGCGTCCCCACGTCTGGAGTTGCCGTTGTTCGATCTTACAGCCTGTTTTCAGCGCCTTGTGCCACTCTTCGATTCGCCAGCGAAGACCATAATACTCGATGACGGTCAACGCTGCGTCCAGACCGTTGACCGATTCAGTGGTGAGTAACACCCACTGAATCGGGTCCTCACTCTTTCCGATCTCGTCAACTTGCACGACGTTCACCTGAATCGGGTCTGCTCCATCAGGGGCACGGTTTGTCGGGAGAAGCTCACATGTTCCCGTTGCAATCGACAGCTCTGCAGTCCGGGCTTTTCTCCCGCCAGCTTGGTGAATGTCGAGGGTCGTGCGACCTTCCTCGGGAAGGTCGCTACTCCAGTCGAAGAGTTTGGTATCTTCTCCAGTCGGCGTTCGGATCCGTCTGTTGTACTGCGCACGCACGACGAAGCCAGCGCTGTCCATCTCTTCGATGATTTCAGCGTACAACGAGAAGTCGTCTGCGCCGCGGTCGTGAATAAAAATCGGTCGCACGGTTTCGGGAAGCCACGTTCTGGCACGCCTATCTCCACGAATCCATTTCTCGTGGCGCGTTTCAAGCAGAATCGGCTCATCTTTGCCGTTTGCGTCGTGTGTCGTGATTTCCTGTCGGTCCTCGATCAGCGCCTGCTGATCGATGACCCCCGTCATGTGATGCGTATGTGGATCAATGCCGATCGTCGAGTGGACTTTGACGCCTTCGAGTTCCATCTCAGACGCGCCGATATCGCCGAGACCTTCCTTTGATGGATGTCTCGGAAAGACAAGTTCGGTCGTATCCGAGACAACCAAGAGTTCGTCTGTCTCTTGGACCCGCGAGCGTTGTGCTTGCCTGTGAGAAGCGAAGATTTCGGCGGAATTCACACTCTCATTATCGCAAAATCGGTATGTAGCCTTTGTGGAGGCGGAGTTCTCGCAGGCGATCGGGATGGACTCGGCAGGTGAACTGCCGAGTTCATCCCCAATCTGTACCAATCGGTCGGTGAGTCGTGTGTCTCCAAAGTCGGCATACTGAAACTCGGTCTGCACTTGCCCTGATATATCCATCTTACAGAATGGGCTATCACGGTCCAAATCCGATTGTCTCTTCTCCAGAATGCTGTTAATCACGGTATTAGTCCGTCAAAAGCGATAATAGCATTTGTGGGTAAGAGACCATCCGTTCTAGTTTTAGCAGGCGCGTCAGTCGAGCAAAACGGGATCGAACCGGTCAATTTGGCCTGAGCCGGTGAAGCGATCGACATTTTTGACAGTAATCCAAGAGTAGTCGTGGTTGAGGCAGA
>JAHENO010000231.1 GCA_018609945.1 Haloarculaceae archaeon
AAACCAGTGGAGGACGTACGTGTGTGTCCGGTCGTCGACGAGGACGCCGTACTCGTTGGCAGAGCCGCGGTTGGGTGCGAAACAGGACTCGGTGCGGTCGACGATGGCCACGAACGGCGCCGGTTTGTCGCGGGTGCGCGCTTCCGTGCAGACGGCCGCGACGTCCTCGCGGTCGGGCAGCGCTTCGGTGCCCGCCTCGGCGGTGTGCAACGAGAGGCTGACGTTGGCGCCGTTCTCGGTCGCCTCCCTGAGCGCGGGCCGGAGTCGGTCGTACTGGTCCGCGCTCAGCGAGACCTGCACCTGGTTGCGGGCGCCCCGGATTGCCTCCGCGGCGTAGTTGCGGACCGTCTCGAAGCGCTTGACGAGGCTGACGACGGTGACCTCCATCGGGGGTTTCTCCCACCGGCGCTCGATCTCGTCGGCGGCCGCGCTGAACCGGTTGGCCCGCGTCCGGAGGTCCTCGAGGACCGCCTCGGGACTGACCGCCCGGGCGTACAGCAAATCCTGCTCGTAGGTCTCGATGTAGCCCGCGTCCGCCAGGTCGCGCAACACGTCGTAGATGCGCGGATCCGGCACGTCGCTCGCTTCGGCAACCTCGGTCGCGGGTGCCGCCCCCAGCGCCAACAGCGTCACGTAGGCGTCGGCCTGATACGGGGAGAAGCCCGCGTCCTCCAGCACCGAGACGAGGTCCGTCCGGTCATCCACGGACACCACCTCCTCGGTCGTCGCACGTCCCGTGGCTCCGGTTCATGGAACGGGGGTACAACACACATTGTAAAAAGGATTGTCCAGTGGAGCGGCCGAGACGCCCCCGTCAGCCGGCGAACCCGATCACCGCCACACAGCGAGCCACTCGCCGCTCACCCGCGGGAACGCGAGCATCGATACGGCGGCGGCGGTGCCGGCCCAGGCGAGTGCAGCCAGCGGTGCGGCCAGCGATCCCGCGGCGAACCCCGTGACGGCAGCCGCGACCGACAGTCCCCCGAAGGCTGCGACCGCCAGCGCGGCGTTGAAGTAGCCGACACGGAGGACGAGCAGCGACGGCGAGAGGCGAACCCAGCCGGGCGTCGGCGTCCCGAGGGGTCGGACCCACCCGCCCCGGACCAGTGTCCCGACGAGCGTCATCGTCAGCCACGCCACCAGCCCCGTCGCCTTGGCGTCGAGTTGCCCCGGCGCCGGCGCGGCCATGATGGCAAAGAGGACCGGCAACGAGATGATCGACACCTCCGCGTAGATCCGGACGATGTCGTGGAGAAAGAGCCCGAACCCGCTCTTCTCGGCACGGCCGAGCTGGCCGTACCCGTACCAGATCCGGCGCACGTTCGACCGGGCGGCGGCGGTCTCGCGACCGGGTGGCCCCTCCCGGCGGCTCATGCGCTGGGTTGGAAACGGAGGGGCATAAGCGTTCGTCGGGACGGTCACTCGGCTGCCAGACCGGCGGCGGGAGAGTTACTCGGACGCCATATCGGGCTCGAAGACGAAGACGGCCGCCTCGCAGTCGGCACACGCGAGCGCCGCGCGCTCGGGGTTCTCGTAGACGCTCCCCGACCCGCCACAGCAGTTCTGGAGCGTCGTCTCGCGCACCTGCCCGCCACAGACCGGACAGACCGCGAGGAACGTCCGCAACGGCTGGGCTGCCGGGGCGCGCACGCGCTCGGGGACGCCCCACTCGGCGAGCGTCTCGACGGCCGCCGTCTCGGCGATGGCGACCGCCCGGGACAGCCAGACATCCCGCCCGCCGGCCACCAGGAGGCGGTCGCCGTGGAACCGCGCCTCGGCGTCCCCGCCCGCCGCCGCGGCGGCCCGGGTCGCGACCTCCCCGTCCGGCGCAGTGCGGAGGGCGGCCTGTCGGTCCTCCCAGGCTGCCCGGAACGACTCGTCGAGGTACAGATCGCCGCCCTCGTCCCGGAGGACGCCGTGCTCGACGAGCGTCCTCACGACGGCCTCGGGGTCGGTCTCGTGGCTGGCCTCTCCGCCGAGCGTTCCCGACGGGACCCCGGCCGCGTGCCCGAACTCGACGGGCAGGGGAGCGAGGAGTTTCGGCGCGAACCGCGGCGTGCCGGGGACGACGTACCCGCGGAGCGCGATGAGGAGGGTTCCGCCGGCGAGCGCGAGGGCGGCGAGCGGGTAGCTGTACAGCGAGAGCCCGGCGGCGAGCGCGACCACCAGGGCGGCGTTGAGGACCGTGCAGGGCCAGCAGCGGTTCTCGCCGGTGTAGGCCGGCCGGCGGAGCCCCGGAAGGCGCCGGCGAAGTGGTGCGACACGTGCCCGGAGGGCGTCGATGGGATCCATCTGTCAGACGCGCTGGGCGGGTTTCCGGAGGGGGTCGCCGTGGACGAGCGCGTAGGCGGTCGGGAACGCGGCGAGGCCGACCACCTGGACGACCCCGCCGAGCAGCGTCAGCCACAGCGTGCCGACCGAGACGGCGAGGGCCGCGACGCCGATCGTCGCCACGAGGAAGAGGGTACTGAAATACCCCACACGGAGGGGCAGGCTCGTCAGTTCCGCGCGGCGCGGCCACGCACCCGCGTCGACGGTCCGGGTCCGGAAGGCCGCGAGTGCGACGCTCCCGGCGGCGATGGCGGTCAGGCCCGCGAGCGCCGACGCGTCCGGGTACCGCTGCTGGAGGACGAGCACGGCGACGAAGGACGGCGTCGACAGCGCCGCCAGTTCCATCCCGCCGAAGAACACCTGTTCGAGTCCGGCGAGGAGGCGTCTGTACGCGCTCATCGTGTCGTGGGTCCGGTCCGGTGTCCGGGCGTGCGGCGCTGATTTCCCGCGGGGGGTGTGCGGTGCACGTGTTGGACGAGGCGTACTCGGGGGCGCGTAATAAGACGTTCTCCTTAAGTCCCACCGGGGCGGTGTCTCCGGCAATGGCCTACTACGCTGGCGTGGACCTGGGGGCGACGTCGATCCACGCTGTCGTCGGGAACGAGGACGAGGCCGAACTCGGCCGGGACAGCCGCTACACGCCGCAAGGGCCGTCCGGGATGGCCATCACGGAGGCGGTCCTGACGACCCTGCGGACCGCCTGCGACCGCGCCGGCGTCGACCCCGGGGAGGTGGCCGCAGCCGGCATCGGCTCCATCGGCCCGCTGGACCTGGCGGCCGGACTGGTCACGACCCCGTCGAACCTCCCGGACACCATCGACCGCATCCCGCTGACCGGTCCGGTGGGCGAACTCGTCGACGGCCCTGTCTACCTCCACAACGACACCACGGCGGGAGTCATCGGCGAGCGCTTCTACGCCGACCGCAACCCCGACGACATGGTGTACCTGACGATCTCCTCGGGCATCGGCGCCGGCGTCTGCGTCGACGGGAACGTCCTCTCGGGGTGGGACGGCAACGCCGGCGAAGTCGGCCACGTCACCGTCGACCCGACGGGGACGATGACCTGCGGGTGTGGCAAGGACGGCCACTGGGAGGCCTACTGCTCGGGAGAGGGCATCCGCCGGTACGCCGAACACCTCCACGAGGGCGCGGAGACGGCGGTCCCCGTCGGGGAAGCGGGCTTCGGCGCGGCCGACGTCTTCGCCGCCGCCGGCGAGGACGACTTCGCCGATAGCGTCCTCGAACGGGTCGCCGCCTGGAACGCCATCGGCATCGCGACAGTCACCCACGCGTACGCGCCGCTCGTCATCTACGTCGGTGGCTCGGTCGCACTCAACAATCCCTCCGTCGTCGAGGAGATGCGCGAGCGGGTGCCCGACCTGGTGTTCACGAACGTGCCGGAACTGACGCTGTCGAACCTCGGCGACGAAGTCGTCGTCTACGGGGCACTCGCGAGCGCGATGACCGGCGGCACCGGCGACCGCACCCGGCTGGACCGTTAGTCCCCGCGGACGAACGTCACGGGGCAGGGCGCGTTCAGCAACACTTCCTGGGCCGTCGACCCGAAGACGGCCTTGCCGGTCGGCGAGCGCCGCCGGCCGCCGATGACGACCAGGTCCGCTCCGACGTCCTCGGCGAGGGCCACGATCCCCTCGCCGACCTCGTCCTCGTCGGCGAGGCGGCCGTGCTCGGTGTACTCGACGCCCGCCTCGTCCATCGCGTCGCTGAGTTCGCGGATGGTGAGATACCGGCGGGCGATGACGTCCGGGTTGACCTCGCTGTCGGCGTCGAAATCGAGGTCCTCGCGTGCCCGTTCGTACTCGTCCCGTGTGAAGACGTGAGCGAGCGCCACGGACGCCCCGGCCGGGCCCGCGATGTCACCCGTCGTTCGGGCGAGCCGCTCGAGTCGGTCCTTGTCACTCTGTCCGACCGCCAGGAGTACTGTGTCCAGTCCCATACGTTCCACTTGACCGCCACCTGTGGTAAATATTGTGTATTTACTCAGGAGTGAGTATGTTTTCAGGAGATTATCGATCGAACAGCCGGTCGATCCGGCCGGGTTCGGGGAACTCCAGGTCGAGCGTCGTCCCCAGGGCGGCCTCGGCGGCGTCGGCGACCGCCGGCGCGAAGGTCGCGTCGGGGGGACAGCAGGCCGGCGCGGCAGTCGGCGCAGTCGTCGACGACTCGGGGACGCGGGCGTCTGCCTCCCGGACGACCGCCTCCGCGCCGGCGAAG
The DNA here is from genome assembly GCA_018609945.1 of Haloarculaceae archaeon. Taxonomy (GTDB): domain Archaea; phylum Halobacteriota; class Halobacteria; order Halobacteriales; family Haloarculaceae; genus SW-9-67-25. Next base: position 4,570 of record JAHENO010000231.1, read on the forward strand.
TTCGCGACGACGGCGTCGAGGTCGGCCCCCACGTCGGCGAGCCGGCCGCGGGTTCGCGCCAGGGCGTCCCCGCCGCGGGGCGTGTCGGGC
>JAHENO010000232.1 GCA_018609945.1 Haloarculaceae archaeon
CCTGCCGGTCGTCGACGACGCCGGCAACCTCGTGGGAATCATCTCGAACACCGACGTCATCCGCAGCCAGATCGAGCGCGCCACCCCGGGCAAGGTGGACAAACTGACCCGGACCCTCGAGAACATCCACGGCGTCGACGCCCGCGAGGAACGCCGCGAGGTCAGGCTGACGGACCTGACGCCCACCCAGGGGCGGGTCTACGCCGACGAACTCGAGGGGCGCCGGTACGAACTCGAACGCGGGCTCGCGGAACCGCTCGTCGTCATCGACACCGGTTCGGAGTTGCTCCTCGCGGACGGCCACCACCGCGTCAAGGCCGCGAACCGACTGGGCATCGACGCGATGGACGCCTACGTCATCGTCATCGACGAACCGGTCGAGCTGGGGATGGCCGAGACCGCACGCAAGGAGAACCTCGAATCCATCGCCGACATCGAGGCCGTCGACTACGCCCATCACCCGCTCATCGAGACGACCAAGCGGCTGCAACTGGACGGGTGACACTTCCCACCCTGGCTTGATGTCACGGCTCCGCTCGACCACGGATTCGTTTCCCCACAAGACACTTGCGCTATTGCTGTCGTACTCCGGATATGCGCCGCAGACAGGTCCTCGCGCTGTGTGGTGCCGGAATCGCCGGCCTCGCCGGCTGTCTCTCGGACCCCTCGGGCGACGAATCTCCGCCAGCCAGCGGACCCACTGCCACGCCGACGGGTGACGGCACTGCCACGCCGACGCCCCCTGCTACCGAGTTGTCGGTGACGGTCGACGCTCTCCAGCCGGCGTTCGTCGGTCTGAACGTGGACGCCTACGGGATGGTTTCCGAGCCCGACTCCCAGTATCTCTTTCTGGGCGTGTCGGTCCTCTCGGGTCCGCGGCCGTCCCCATCGGATATCGTCTTCCGGTTCGACGGCGACGAGTACGGCCCCATACGGCCGGGCGAGGGGCCCGACGTCCAGCGAGAGGTCGGGTCGGGTGACGGCGGGGAATCCGGATGGGTGCTGTTCCGGCTACCCGAGACCGGCGACGCGGGCGACGCCGCGCTCGTCTGGCCGGGCGGCGAGTGGCGTCCGGACGAGCGACTGCGTGTGCGGCTGGCTGCTCCCTTGCCGCCCCTGTCCGTGGCGGAGTGGACCGTGCCGGAGACCGTTTCGGTCGGAAACACCGTCGCCTTCGAGTTCGCGGTACGGAACCGGGGGGATCTCCCGGGTCGGTTCGTCGGTGCGGTCAACGCAGAGGGATGGGCGCCACACCGGCCGGTCGCCATCCTCTCCCGCCGGATTCCACCCGGCGAGACCGAGTCCTGGGAGGTCGCCGGCGAGGAAATCGAACTCTTCGACGACGAGCTCGCACAGGAAGTGGGTGACGACGAACCGGACATCACCTACGAACTGCTCTGGCCCGGGGGCAGCGAGGACAAATCCGTCCGCGTCGTCGATGGATGACAGGCTCTCGCGGCTGCAGCCGACGGTCGGCCCGCTACCGCTGTCACCGAACGCTTCTCCGAGCCGCTGGACCGACGGTTACTCCTGGCCGACCATCCGCTCTTCGCCTTCCCAGTACTCCTTGCGGATCTCGTATTTCTGGACCTTGCCGGTCGCGGTCTCCGGGAGGTCGTCCCAGAACTCGACGGTCGTGGGTGCCTTGTAGTTCGCGAGCCGCTCCTTGACGAACTCGATGATCTCGTCCTCGCTCGGGTCGGCACCCTCGTGCGGGACGACGATTGCCTTCGGCGTCTCGCCCCACTTCTCGCTGGGGACGGGCACGACCGCTGCCTTCAGGATGTCGGGATGGTCGTAGAGCGCGTCCTCGACCTCGATGGAGGAGATGTTCTCGCCGCCGGAGATGATGATGTCCTTCTTGCGGTCCTGGATCGAGATCATGCCGTCCTCGTCGATGGTCGCCAGGTCGCCCGTGTGGAAATAGCCCTCCACGCGGTCCGAGAAGGCCTCCTCGGTGATCTCGGGCTTGTTGAGATAGCGGTCCATCACCTGGTTGCCCCTGACGACGACCTCGCCGATGGTCTGGCCGTCCCGGGGGACGTCGTTACCGTCCTCGTCGACGACCCGGAGGTCGGTACACAGCGTCTCGGCGCCCTGCTTGACCTTCAGTTTGCGGCCCCGCTCTCTGAGGCGGCGCGGGGAGTTGCTGGTGGTGATCAGCGGCGCCGTCTCGGTGAGCCCGTAGACGTGGAGGATCCGCCAGTCGAACTCGTCCTCGACGGTCTCGATGGTGGCCGTCGCCGGTGCCGACCCGGCCGTCGCGATGCGCACATCGCGGTCGCCCGTGGTGACGACGTCACTACCCTCGTCCTCGTAGTACTGGATGAGCGCGTTCAGGACCGTCGGCGCGCCACACATGAAGGTGACGTCGTACTCGCGGACCCGCCGGAAGGTGTCGGCGGCGTCGAAGGTCCGCTGGCAGACGTGGGTACCGCCGGTACCCGTGATGGCGTAGGTGTGCCCCCAGCCGTTGCAGTGGAACATCGGCAGTGTCCACAGGTAGCTGTCGTCGTCGCGGATCTCCATGTGCTGATTGAGCACGAGCGCGTGCCAGTGTTCGGTCCGGTGGGTCCGCACGACGCCCTTCGGTTCGCCCGTCGTCCCCGAGGTGTAGTTGATGGTGGCGTCGTCGTCCTCGGAGATGTCCGGCCGGTCCGGTTCGGCGGCCGAGTGACCGTCGAGGAACGCCTCGTAGTCCTCCCAGTCGCCGTCGATGCGGTCGGCCTCGTAGCCGACGAAGTGGTCGGCGGGCACGTCCTCGCGGATCGGTTCGATCTTCGCCGCGAAGTCGTAGTCCGCGATGACCAGGTCCGCGTCGCAGTCGTTGAGGATGTACTCGAACTCGCGGGGTTTGAGCCGGTAGTTCATCGGCACCGACACCGCACCGAGCTTGTTCACCGCGTACAGCGTCTCGATGAAGTAGTGGGTGTTCGGCGAGAGCAGGGCCACCTTGTCGCCCTGGTCGATGCCCCGCTCGCCCAGGGCGTGTGCCAGCCGGTTGACCCGCTCGTTGACCTCCTCGTAGGTGTATTCGGTCCCGTCGTGGGCCACGACGCCGACGACGTCGTCGTAGAGGTCCACGGCGCGGTCGAGAAAGTCCAGTGTGAGCATCTCCTGTTTCATAGTGACCATCCGGGTGTTCTACGCAACGCCACAAATGTCTTGCTTCACTCAACCGATTAATCGTGATACTCTCCGCTCGCTGCCGGGGCCGCTCCGGCGGTGTAAGGCGCCGGTCACTCGCCGGGCCACTCGCCGGCGTCGAGGGGATCGCCGTCGAGGAACGCCTCGATCCCGTCGTGGGCGTCCCGCGTCGCACAGACGGCGGCGAACCGCTCGTTCGAGTAGTCGAGAGCCTCGTGGTAGTCCATGGCCTCCATCTCGTAGAACGCCTCCTTGCCCATCTGGACCGCAACGGGGCTCTTCGAGGCGATGGTCCGGGCGAATTCCATCGCCGCCTCGCGGTGCTGGCCCTCGGGGACGACGCGGTTGACGAGTCCCCACTCCAGGGCGGTCCCGGCGTCGATGAGGTCGCCGGTCAACAGGAGTTCGAGGGCGCGCTTGCGCGGGAGCGTCTCGCGCAGCGGGACCGCCGGTCCCATACAGAAGAGGCCGACCTTCGGGGCGGTCGCGCCGAACTGGGTCCCCTCGGCGGCGACGGCGAGGTCACACGCCGCCACGAGGCCGATGCCGTTGGCGGCCGCGTGGCCGTGGGCCGCTGCGATGACGGGGGTGCCCATCTCCGCGATGGTGTGGAACGGCTCCTCCATGCGCGCGACCCACGTCTCGAAGGCCTCGCGGTCGTCGTGGTCGCCGTGTTCGGTGAGGTCGATGCCCGCGGAGAACGCGTCACCGGCGCCGGTCACGACGACCGCACGGACCGCCTCGTCGGCTTCCAGTTCAGCCAGCGCGTCGTCGAGGTCGCGGGCCAGTTGCGTGCTGAAGGTGTTCAGCCGCTCGGGGCGGTCGAGCGTGATCGTTCCGACGTGACCGTCCCGGTCGACGCTGACGGTCTCGCGGGATCGCTGGTCCGTGCTCATGGTGGGAACCACGTCGCCGACGGGCAAAAGTGTCGGTCCTCCGTGGCGAGTCGCTCCGGGGTCGTCGGAACGACAGCCCCTTGACCGATGGCGGGGCCGCGGTGATACTCGACCGATACGAGAGAGCCGAACGCTTAAGCACGCAAGCGACCACGTGGTGAGCATGTACGACGAGGACGACCTGCGCGACATCAGAGAGGCCCGCGAGTCCTGGGAAGCGGAGACGCTCGACCCGGTACTGGATTCCTACGGCGAGCGCCAGGACCGCTTCGCGACGGTCTCGAACCTCGAAGTCGACCGGCTCTATACGCCCGAGGACGTTGCAGACACTGACTACGAGGCGGACCTGGGGTTCCCGGGCGAGCCCCCGTTCACCCGCGGGCCGTATCCGACGATGTACCGCGGGCGGACCTGGACGATGCGCCAGTTCGCGGGTTTCGGGACCGCAGACGAGACCAACGAGCGCTTTCACTACCTCATCGAGAACGGCCAGACCGGGCTCTCGACGGCCTTCGACATGCCGACGCTGATGGGCATCGAC
>JAHENO010000233.1 GCA_018609945.1 Haloarculaceae archaeon
AGCGTCGACTACGTCGCCTTCGCGCCCCCCGGCCGGTCCGTCGAGGACCTCTCGCGCGACGCGGTGCTCTCGGCCCTGCGCAAGAAGGTCCCCTACGCGGAGGTGGCCGACGCCAGTTCGCCACGGGCGGCCGTGGTCGGCGACGGCACCGACGAGGCGGACGGACCCACAGACGCCGACGTGTCACCGGGCGAACGCGTCGACGCCGACGGCGGAACGGTCGCACGCGAGACGGCCACCGATTCCGAGCCAGCCACCGAACGGCCGTCGGGCGGACCGGCGCCTCCACCGGACGAACCGGCGGCGGAACCGGCGGAGGCGTCCGGGTCGACGCCGGCGGAACCCGAACCGACCACGGGCGACGCCATCGAGGAGACGGAGTCATCCCCGGCGGTGACGGGCACCGAGGAGGCGTCCCACGCCCGGACCGGGGCGGAACAGACCGCGGCGGAGCAGTCCGCGGAGGCGTCGGACACGCACACTGACGGCGCCGACGCCCCCCCACAGACGCTGGCCGGACACGTGGAGGACCTCGCCGGCACCGGGACGGTCCGGCTACTCGACGACGCCTTCGGTATCCTCGAGGAGGCGGCGTTCGAGGAGGCCTTCGACGCTATCGAGGGCGCCGAAACGGTGCCCGACGCGGTCGTCCTCGACGGCGCGCTGACCCAGCGCGTCCTCGACGTCGCGGCACAGCGCGGTGTGCGACAGGTCGTCGCCAGCGGCGAGGGCGAGTTCGTCAAACGACCGACGAGCGTGCGCGTGCGGACCGCCGACGAGTTCTGACTACTCCTCCATCGCCTCGCTGGCGATGTGGCGCCCGCGTGCCTCGAGTTCGCCCTCGCTCGTCTGCCGTTCCCGGACGGCTGTCGCCCGTCGTATCGACCCCTCCGACCACACCGGCCCGAAACCGACGGAGCCAAGCCGCCGTCCGGGCTAGGTGGGCCATGGACCTGCGGTTTCTCGGTGCCGCCCGCGAGGTCGGCCGGAGCGCCCTCCTCGTCAACGGCAGACTCCTCCTCGACTGTGGCACGAAGACCGCGACCCCGCCGCAGTTCCCGGTGGGCTTCTCCCGGGCCGGCGGCCTGGACCCGCACCCTGACGCGGTCGTCGCCAGCCACGGCCACCTCGACCACGTCGGCACACTCCCTGCCCTCCTCTCGGGGGACCGCCGTCCCCCGATCCACTGGACGCCCCCGACACGGGACCTGACGCGGGTGCTCGCTCGCGACACCCTCGACCTCCACGGGGGCACCTACGACTGCCCGTTCACCGAGGCGGACCTCGCACGCCTCGGCGAAGTCTCCGAGACCCACGGCTACCGCGAGTCCTTCGTGGCTGCCGGTCACGAGGTGACCTTCTTCGACGCCGGACACATCCCCGGCAGCGCGCACGTCCTCGTCGACGACGGCGAGACGCGCCTGCTGTACACCGGCGACTTCCACGTCGAGGACGGGAACGACTCCCGAACCGAGGAGGCCGGGAGCGACGCTCCCCCGAGCAGGACGGACCGGTCGGGGAACCCCATCCGTGGACAGCGCCTCGTCGCCGGATCGCGGGCCCGTCCCGACGCCGACGTCGTCGTCACCGAGAGCACCTACAGCGACGTCACCCACTCCGACAGGGACCGTCTGGAAGCCCGCTTTGCCGAGAGCGTCCGGACGACCCTCTGGGAGGGCGGGACCGTCGTCGTCCCCGCCTTCGCCATCGGGCGCACCCAGGAACTCCTCCTGGTCTGTGCGGCCCACGACATCCCCTGTTACGTCGACGGGATGGGCGTCCGGGTCACCGAGATACTGCGCCAGTACCCCGACTACCTCAGGGACCCGGCGGCGCTCCAGCGGGCGGTATCCCACGCCCGCACGGTCACCGGCCGCGACGGCCAGCGCGAGCGGATCGCCGACCAGGGGACCGTCGTCGTCACCACCAGCGGGATGCTCTCGGGCGGGCCGGCGATGACCTACGTCCCCGCGGTCCGGCGGAATCCGACGAACAAGATCGCCCTCACGGGCTACCAGGTCGAGGGGACGCCCGGCCGGGAACTCCTCGAGACGGGCAGCGCCGAGTTCGACGGGCAGGTCATGCCGGTCAGCGCGCAGGTCGAACAGTACGACTTCTCGGCCCACGCGGACCGCGAGGGGCTGTTCGCGTTCCTCGATTCGTACCGCGACGCGCGGACGTTCGTCGTCCACGGCGACCGCTGTCCGGCCTTCGCCGAAGAACTCGTAGCCGAGGGATTCGACGCCGCGGCGCCCGACCTCGGCGCGACTGTCTCGGTCTGACTACTCGATCACGTCGGGACGGACGTGGAACCGCCGGTAACCCCCCTGCGAGAGGTCGAGCGAGCCGACCCACCAGTTCCACCGCTCGGCGAGGCTGTGGCCGTCGGGGGCGTCGGTCAGTTCGTCGACGACGAACTCGACGGTCAGTTCGTGCCCGAAGTCCTCGTCGATCCGCCCGGCGTCCGCCAGGTCGCGGGCCTGCCGGGAGACGGCGCGCAGCGTCTCCTCGTCGCCCCCGAAGGCCTCGGCCAGTTCGCGTTCCAGGCGTTCCCTGTCCACGGCCGTGTCAACCACCTACATGGACTTCAAAGTACGGAACGCGGCTGAACTGTGGCGTTCGACGGACTGAACGCGGCTGAACTGTGGCGTCCAATGTATCGAAAATGGCTGAGGGGAGTAAGCCCCCTTCTGTTCGGCCCGGCATTCAGCTGAGCGTCCGAACCGCGTCCGGGCTACCTTGTGGTCCGGACTTGCACCGGCGAGGATTCGCCGTTCCATCCGTTCTCTCCCGTCGGAGGTGTCAAACACCTCGGTCCCTCGGTGGGTTAGCTTCCCGTCCCTTTGTCGGCGGCGCCTTCCGGCGACGCCTTTCTCGGACGCGGGGTCGCACACCTCATCGGTCGGGGAGAGTGGTCCCGTTTCTGTTCCAGTGCCGGCGGTCTCCCGCCCCGGGCTTGCGCCCGGTCGCCCGCCCGGACGGTGGGGGGACTTTCCTCATGTCCCTTGCGCACGTGCGGGCCGGGACACGGGAGCCGGACTCCCTCTGCCACCGACTAGTAGACGGCGGGCGAACCTAAGCCGTTCGGTCGTCCGGGCGGTTACGACTCGCTGCCGTCACCCTCCTCGACCAGCCCCGGGAGGCGCAGCGTCACGACCGTGCCCCCCTCCTCGGGCGTCTCGAAGTCGACCTCGCCCCCGAGGGCGGTCGTCCCCCACGTGACGAGCCACAGTCCCAGCCCGCTCCCGTGTTCGAGTGCCGACTCCTCGCCCGCCTCCAGCACGGCACGCTCGTGGTCGGGGATACCCGGCCCGTCGTCGGTGACCGTCAGGCGGACTGACGTCCCGTCGGTCCCGGCGTATGAGACGGTCACGCTACCGCCGCCGTGTTCGAGCCCGTTCTCGACGAGGCTGCGGATCACGAGATCCAGCAGCCGGAGGTCGGTCTCGACCCGGACGCCCGCAGGGACGTCACACGTCACCGTGCCGTCGGGGAACTCCTCGCCGACGTCGGCGGCCACGTCTCCCAGCAGGTCCGCAAGGTCGTGCTCGACGAGGGTACGGTCGCCGTCGAGTGCCGCCGCCGCGCGCCTGGCCTTCTCGCCCAGTTCAACCAGATCGAGGGACGTGCGCTGGATGGTGTCGGCGTACTCGGCCAGGTCGTCGTTGCTCCGGGATTCGATGAGGTCCGCGTAGTTGACGACGACGTTGAGGTCGTTGCGGAGGTTGTGCCGGAGGATGCGGTTGAGCACGCCGAGGCGCTGTTTGCGCTGGCGCTCGGCCGTGACGTCGACGAACGCGACGGTGTACCCCACGTCGGTCCCCGCGGCGTCTTGGAGGGGCGTGACGACGACGTTGAACTCCCGGCGCCGGCCCCCGGCCCGCAGGCTCGCAGCCTGCTCGCCCGCCCGTACGTCGAGGTCACCCTCGTACAGCGTCTCCAGCGGGGCCGCGAGAACGTCGCGGCGGTTGACGTCGAAGGTTTCGCGCGCCGCGCCGTTGAGGTTGATCACCCGGCCCTGCTGGTCGGTGATGACGACTGCGGTGCCGATATCGTCGATGGCCGCCCGCTCCGCGGTCCGGCGCGTCGCGGGCTTGAACTCGAACATGTCGTTGCGAAAGAGGGCGTACATGTCCAGCAGCATGTGCGGGAGGAACATCAGCGGCGTCAGGTTGAACTGCGGGACGGGACCGAGCTTGAACACCCAGAGAGTGAAGGCGGCAGCGGGCGGGATCGGCGTCAGCGCGATGGCGAGTGCTTGCCGGCGGAACAGGTCCCCGTAACTGATGACCGTATCCAGCAGCAGGAAGATGCCGAGCGTCGAGAAGGCAAACAGCGCCACGTACTGGACGAAGACCCAGGGGTGGTGCGTGTAGGTCACCGTCGCTGCGCCGAAGGCCGGCGCGAGTTCGAACCCGCTCCAGACGAGGTTGTGCAGCGGGTTCGTCACGACCAGCGCCGTCGAAACCACCTCGAAGACCACCGCCACGCCGAACGCCGACGAGCGCAACAGGTCGACCCGGCCGGTGTACTCCAGGGCGAAGGCGAGGAAGAACACGCCGATCCAGTTGATCGGCAGCCAGGTGAGAATCTCCAGGGCCTCCCGCAAGAGGGGATCGAAGACCAGCAAGGCGACGCCGTAGGTCCCACACCAGACCACCTGGACCCCGATGACGACGAGGAACCACCACCCGCCGGGCTCGTCGCGCC
>JAHENO010000234.1 GCA_018609945.1 Haloarculaceae archaeon
CTCGTCCTGGGCCGCAAGCGTGATCGTGCCGGTCTCCAGACACGCAGGCGTCGACGTCTCCCGGGACGCCGCCGACAGACACCCGCCGAGTGACAGCGTTCCCGTTCCGAGCACAGCGAGCACTGTCCGGCGGGTCGGGCGACGTCCGCGCGTTGCGCTGGTGCGTGGCATGGGTAGCGAGTGGCCGTCAGCGGATCGGTTCCCCGCCCGACTGGCCCGGGCGCGCGAGAAACCGTCGCCTGGTGGGCGTGTGCGCTGGCATTCAAACCGGATGGTTATCCGCCGAGCCAGGAGTACTTTGTGCTCACCGACGATGTTCGTGGGTGACGTCCTCGAGCGTGACCTCACCTTCGGGCACGCGAAACGCGGCGAGCACCTCCCGGTCGGCGTCGGGGCTGTTCTCGGTCTTGTCGACCGCGTAGCCGACGTACCGGCACTCCTCGGGCGTGAACTCCACGACCGAGTAGCCCCAGTTGTGGCTGTCGAAAAATTCGATGTGTGGGTTCATCGCGGTCACCAGCCGCGAGAGGAGCGGTTCGGTCAGGCGCCCCCGCCAGCCGCGGGCGAGGTGGAGCGCCTCGGCGACGTTGACCGAGGTGATCGCGGGGGTCATGAACTCGACGCCGATCCGTTCGCCCTGGGCGACCCCTTCGCCGCCGGTCACCCGGCCGGGATAGGAGGACTGCTGGTAGCCGGCGATGTAACAGTGCATGTCACCAGTGATGGTGACGAAGTTGTCGACGCCCGCCCCGGCGACCGCCTCCGCGATGCGCTGGCGTTCGCGCGTGTAGCCGTCCCACCCGCCCTGGACCGGATAGACCGACAGCGGTCCCGACCCGAGCCGGAACGGGATCGTCAGCACCTCGTCGGCCCAGACCGTCCAGGTCGCCGTCGAGTCGGTGACGGTATCCAGGAGCCACTCGTGTTGCTCGTCGCCGAGCATCGTCCGTCCACGGGGTTCGCGGTGGGGGCCGACGTTGTCAACGGTCGGGATCGCCTCGCGCGGCGGGTCCCGGAAGAGGCGCTCGTCGGTCATCACCAGCTCGACCAGATCGCCAAGCTGGATGTCCCGCCACAGCCGGAACCGCTCCTGCAACGACTCGCCCGCAGGGTCGTACTCGACGCGGGCCGGCATGTACTCCCACCAGGCGTGCATCGCGTCCGCGACGAGTTCGGTCATGAACGCCGGGTCGTCACTGCGCGGATGGTTGCCGGCCGGGGCGTCGGTCTCGCTGTCCCAGTAGATGTCGTCGACCATCTCGTGGTCGTCCCAGCCGGCGATCAGGGTGTGTGACTCCAGGGCCTCCTGCAGGAATCTGTCGGTGCGGTAGGTGCGATAGAGGTAGCGATAATCCGAAAGCGAGTGGGCGTGGTCCCGGCCGCTTGGCAGGGATTTCGCGCGGTCGGGATACTCGTGGGAGCCCCATCCCTTGAAGACCCCCGAGTCGGACTCGTAGATGAAATCTCCCAGGTGGACGACGAAATCGAGGTCCTCCTCGGCCACGTAGTGATACGCCGGGTAGTAGCCGTTGAGATAGTCCTGGCAGGTGAGCACGGCCAGCCGTACCGAGTCGGGCGAGACGTCGGGCCGCGGGAGCGTCCGGCACCGTCCCGTTCTGGAGGCGACGCCGTCGTAGACGAACCGGTAGGTGTACGCCGTGTCCGGCTGGAGGTGGCCGTCGAGGTCGACTTTCACCGTGTAATCGTGGGCGCGAATCCGTTCGGCGTCCGTCACGGCACCCGCGTAGACGACCTCGTCGAAGTCGTCGTCCGCGGCGACCTGGACGGTCAGCGGCTCCGCGGGATCGAACACGTCGGGGGCGAGGCGCGTCCAGAGGATGACGCCGGTCGGGGTCGGCCCACCGCTCGCGACGGACTGCGGGAACGTTCCGTCGGGATCGGCGTCCGGATCGGTGTCGGTGCGGGCGGTCTCGGTCACCGCCTCCGGGTCGACCGCGAGTGCGATGTCGTGAGAGTCCAGTTCGGAGAGGAGTTCGGCGTGGTCGTCTGGCCCCCGCGCGGGTTCGTCGCGTCCGTCGAGACCGGTCTCGGCCATGCACGCGCCTGGGGTGTGGGAAGGCATGGATTTTCCGGCCGGCGTCGATGCGCCGTCCAGGTGCCTACTCCTCGTGACCGGGTAGCCGGGCGCGGTAGGATTCGCGGCGGTCCGCGACGACGGATTCGGCCCACTCGATTGCCTCCTCGAAGACCTCGCTGGGGTCGTCCTCGAACTCGAAGGAACGGATGTACTCGACGTCCTCGTCGTGGCCGCCGAGCAGGTGGGTCTCCTGACGCTCGACGTCGCTCGGCACCAGCCGCGCGAGGACGTTGTGGTGGGCCTTGGCGGTCTCGTACTCGGTCAGCCGCGCCGAGGCGTCCCGGTCGACGAGGATCGAGAACTTCGAGACCATCATGTAGGTGGCGGCGTGCTCCTCGGGCAGGTGTTCGTCGGCACCCGGGAGGTCCTCGGCGACCGTCGCGTCGTAGCCCTCCGATTCCAGCCGCTCCTGGAGGGCCGACATCTCCTCGTCCGTGCCGGTGCCGAGCAGCAGGACCGTGCGGTCGATGGTCTCGATGACGGTCTCGAGCGCGTCGGCCAGGGCCGCGAAGTCGTCGCCCTCCGCCAGCGCGTCGAGGTAGCCCGACTCGGCCAGTCCCCGGAGCGTCTCGACGTGGGCCCTGAGGTTCTCCCGCTCCTTGGGCTGGCCCCAGTACTCGCGCATCTTGGGACGGTTCTCGATGGACTGGACGTCCATGGGCTCCTCGGAGTGCCGGATCGCCTCGAGGGCCGCCTGGGCGCTCTCGACCGTCGAGAAGTAGGTGATCGTCTCCTCGACGCACACCTCCAGGACGTCCCGGTTCCGGGAGAGGACGAGATCTATCTCGCCGTCCCGGAGGTCCTGCTTGACCTCCGCTTCGCTCTCGAAGTCATCGAAGCCCTTGACCTCGAAAAAGTCCTCGTAGCCCGCGACCGGCAGGTCGACGACCGCCGTCCCCTCCAGTGGGATCGGCTTGCCGACGGCCATCTGGGCCTTCTGGTAGGCCTTTCCGAACGTGTCTGCGGTGCCCATCACCTCGCCGGTGGACTTCATCTCCGGCCCCAGGCGTGGGTCCGAGCCGGGCAGGCGGTCGAAGGGGAGGACGACCTCCTTGACCGAGACCTGATCGGGGATCTGCTCCTCGTAGTCGAGGTCCTCCAGCGAGGCCCCAGCCATGACCTTCGCGGCGATCTTGGCGATGGGGACGCCGGTGGCCTTCGAGACGAACGGCACGGTGCGCGAGGACCGCGGGTTCGCCTCGAGGACGTACACCTCCTCGTCCTTGACGGCGAGCTGGACGTTCAGCAGGCCGACGGTGTCGAGCGCGCGGGCGATCTCCTCGACGACCTCGCGCACCCGGCGGTTCACCTCGCGGCCCAGCGACCGCGGCGGGATCATACACGCCGAGTCACCCGAGTGGACGCCCGCGGTCTCGATGTGCTCCATCACGCCGCCGATGAGGACGTTCTCGCCGTCCGAGACGGCGTCGACGTCCAGTTCCACGGCGTCGGCGAGGAAGTCGTCGACGAGGATCGGCTTGTCCGGCGAGACGCGCACGGCCTCCTCGATGTAGGTCTCCAGGTCCGCGTCGTTGTAGACGACGTCCATCGCGCGCCCGCCCAGCACGTAGGAGGGGCGCACCAGCACGGGGTAGCCGATCTCGTGGGCCAGTTCGAGCGCCTCCGCCTCGCTCGTCGCGGAGCCACCCTCGGCCTGGGAGATGCCCAGTCCGTCCATCAGCTGGTTGAAGCGGTCGCGGTCCTCGGCGAGGTCCATCGCGTCCACCGACGTGCCGAGGATCTCGCAGTCGAGGCCGCGGCGCTCGATCTCCGCCTCCAGGGGCCCGCCGATGTCGACGGAGGTCTGGCCGCCGAACTGGACCATCGCGCCGTCGGCGTTCGTCGCTTCGATGACGTCGGCGACCTCCTCGGCGGTGATGGGCTCGAAGAACAGGCCGTCGGAGGTGTCGTAGTCCGTCGAGACCGTCTCGGGGTTGTTGTTCACGACGTGGACGTCGATCCCCATCTCCTCCAGGGCGTTGACCGCGTGGACCGAACAGTAGTCGAACTCGACGCCCTGGCCGATGCGGATCGGGCCGGCGCCCACGACGACGACGCTCTCGACGTCCCTGTCGACCTGGAGTTCGTCCCGTTCGAGTTCCGAGATGGGGTCCCGGGTCGAGTAGTAGTAGGGCGTCGTCGCCGCGAACTCCCCGGCGCAAGTGTCGACCAGCTTGAAATCCCGCGGGGTCGTGGCCGCGTCGACGTCGTCGACGGTGGCCGCCGGGCCCACAGCCGCGGTCCCGTCTCCGGCGGCGCCGGCCGTCGTCCCACCGTCCGGCTGTACCGTGTCCGCCTCGTCGCCGACGACGGCCCCGCGCTCGTCGAGCAGGCGGTCGGGCAGCCACGAGGCGTGCGTGTCGGAGAAGTCCCCGCCAGCGAGTGCGGTGATCTCGTGGTCGGTGAAGCCGGCCGCGGCAGCGACCTGGAAGTCACCCTCGGCAGCGGCCTCGGCGGCCTCGGCGACGCGTTTGTAGCGCTCGACGTACCACTCCCGTATCTCGGTCATCTCGGAGACTTCCTCGACCGAGTAGCCCCGCTCGAAAGCCTCGAACATCGCGTAGGGGCGGTCCGGCGTGGGCCGCTCCAGGTACTGGGATTCGAGTTCGGCGTCGCTCACGTCGCTCCAGTCGACCGCGGGGTCGTATTCGGAGGACCGCAACGCCTTCAGCAGCGACTCCTCGAAGGTCCGCCCGATGGCCATCGCCTCGCCCGTGGACTTCATCGCCGGGCCGAGTTCGAACTCGACGTCGGGGAACTTGTCCTTGGGCCACCGTGGAACCTTCGTGACCACGTAGTCGATAGCAGGCTCGAAAGCGGCGGTTGTCTCCCCCGTAATTTCGTTCTCGATCTCGTGGAGGCGCTTCCCGAGCGCGACCTTCGCGGTGACGCGCGCGATGGGATAGCCCGTCGCCTTCGAGGCCAGCGCCGAGGACCGCGAGACGCGGGGGTTGACCTCGACGACCCTGAACTCGCCGCTGGGCGTGCCGTCGTCGCGCCAGGCGAACTGGATGTTACAGCCACCCTGGATGCCCAGCTCGCGGATGACCTTCAGCGCGGAGTCGCGCATCTCCTGGTGGCCCTCGTCGGGGATGACCTGCGAGGGCGTGACGACGATGGACTCGCCGGTGTGGATGCCCATCGGGTCGAGGTTCTCCATGTTGCAGATGATGATACAGGAGTTGTCGGCGTCGCGCATCACCTCGTACTCCAGTTCGATCCAGCCGTCGATGGACTCGGTGATCATCACGCGGCCGTCCCGCGAGAGATTGAGCCCCTGCCGGACGGCGTCTTTCAGTTCGTCCATCTCGCCGATGACGCCCGAGCCGGCACCCCCCAGCGTGTAGGTGGTGCGCATGATGACCGGGAGCCCGCCCACGGCCGCGACGGCCTCCTCGACCTCCGCGACTGACTCGATGGTCACGGACTTGGGGACGTCCTCTCCGATGGCCTCCATGCGCTGGCGGAACTGCTCGCGGTCCTCCGTCGCGTAGATGGTGTCCAGGGGCGTGCCCATTACGTCGACGTCGTACTCCTCCAGGACGCCCGCCTCTGCGAGTTCGGCGGTGACGTTCAGCCCCGTCTGGCCGCCCAGCCCCGCAATCACGCCGTCGGGGTTCTCCTTGCGGATGATCTCCGCGATGGCCTCCGTGGTGATGGGCTCGATGTACACCTCGTCTGCCATCCCGGGGTCGGTCATGATGGTCGCGGGATTGGAGTTGACCAGCACGACTCGGGCCCCCTCCTCCCGGAGCGCACGGCAGGCCTGTGCCCCCGAGTAGTCGAACTCGGCCGCCTGGCCGATCTTTATCGGACCACTCCCGATCAGCAGTATCGTCCGGTCTTCACCCGCTGTCATTACCTGCTCGAAATCGGCACATCGTAATAAACCCGGCGAAAAAATACGAACCTCGTAGGTGAGTTTCGAATATCGTATTGTTCCGCGCTACCACGGGTGACGGTACACAGCCACACGGAGCCATGGGTGGTGGGGGTAGACAGCCACACGGAACCCCGGGCGGGAGGAGTGCCACAGCCACACGTGGACGTACACAGGCGGAGCAAACAGGCGACGCGGGCGCGGGGACGGGGACGGGGACGGGGTGGTCCAGCCGGTGAGTTCAGTTGTTATCGTCGACGAACTCGTAGCGGTAGGGCTGTTCGCGGATGACCTCAACGTCGCCGGTCTCCTCGCGGCGTCCGAGGACCGTCGCGACGCGGTGGGCGCTGTCGAAATCCTCGCCGTGTTCCTCGAGCACCTCGAGGATCTCGCGTGCCGTCAACGGCTCGTCCGGATCGACGTTTTCGAGCACCGACCGGATGCGCTCGAACTCGCCGTGACGCGTACGCATACACGGTTACACGAACCCCACCCTCAAAAAATGCCGTCAGACAGCCGTCAGACGGCCGTTCAGAGGAAACCGCAAGACTGCGAAGGGACGTGTCGTGGCACGGGCTGTCATACGGGAACGCAGACGATTTCCGGAAATTCGGGGAGGTCTATATAGTCGAACGTACCGGCTGCCGGCCTCCTGTCGCTCTGTCGGCCGGGTTCGCGCCGTCACTGCCAGTCGACGCCGGTGAACTCGAACCGCGCGCCGCCGCTCTCGCTCTCGGTCGCGGTCACGTCCCACCCGTGGCCGCTGGCGATGCCCTCGACGATCGCCAGCCCGAGCCCCACGCCGTCGCTGTCGGTCGAATGCCCGCTCTCGAAGACTCGCCCGGGATCGGACTGGGGGAAGCCGACGCCGTCGTCGGCGATGTAGAACCCCTCGCCGTGGGGGAGTGTCCCGACGGTGACCTCCTCGACCCCGGGGACGCTATCCGCTCCGTCCGGCGGTCCCGAGTCTGTCGATCCGTGTTCCACAGCGTTCCGAAAGAGATTCTCGAACAGTTGTCTGAGCCGTCCCTCGTCGGCCAGGACAGTCCCGTCGGTCTCGACTGTGAGGTCGATGTCGGCGGTCTCGACGGTCCGCCAGGCGTCGGTCACGACCTCCGCGAGGGCGACGGGTTCGGGGTCGCCGACGCGGTCGCCCCGGCGCGCGAGCGTCAGTAGGTCGTCGATGAGCCGGTCCATCCGGTCGACCGCCCGGCGGCACCGCGCGACGTGTTCGTCGTCGGCGTCGACCAAGCGCAACGATGCGTCGAGCGTGTGCAGCGGGTTCCGGAGGTCGTGGCTGACCACGGAGGCGAACTCGTCGAGGCAGTCCCGCTCGCGTTCGAGTTCCCGTTCGCGCTCGACCCGGTCGCTGATATCCCGGATCACGCCCACGCGTCCCCACTCGCCGTCCGGAAACTCGGTGAGGATAAACCGGTTCTCGACAGGGACCGTCTCGCCGTCGGCGGTCCGCGACTCGTACTCGACGGCGGCCACCTCGCGCTCGCCGCGTTTCAGTTCCTCGGTGAGTTCGGTGATCCGGTCGATCACCTCCTCGTCGGCCCACTGCTCGGTCGACATCCCGAGCAGTTCCTCCTGGTCCAGCCCTTTCATCTCGGCGTACCGCTCGTTGACGTACTCGAGGCGTCTCTCCCCGTCGACGGCGTAGACGGCGTCGCCCAGCGCCTCGACGATGGCCTCGAACCGGCGCAGTTCCCGCCCCCGCTCCGTACGCTCGGTGACGTCGACGGCAACGCCGATGACCGCCTCGACGGCACCGTCCTCGAGGACCGGCTGGAGCGTGGTATCGAAGACGGCACCCCGGACCTCGTGGGTGGTCGACACCCGCTCGCCGGCGAGTGCGCGCTCGATGTCCGCGCGGACCTCCTCGTTGTCGCCGTAGCGGTCGAACACCGAGTCCCCGACGGCCTCGCCGGGTTCCAGGCCGAGTTGTTCGAGCCCCTGCCCGTCCGAGAGCGTAAAGACCCCCTCGCTGTCGAGCGCGAACAGGACCACGGGAACGTTCGAGACGATGGTATCGAGACGTTCCTTCTGCCGTCTGAGTTCCTGCTCGCGCTCGACCCGGTCGCTGACGTCGACGTACAGCGCGAGCACTCCCGTCACCGTCCCCGAGGCGTCGGTCCGGGCCACCCCCCGGACGAGGACCTCGAGCGTGTCGCCGTCCGTCGTGCGGAGGGTCCGCTCCCCGGTGCTGAACTCGCCGGCCAGCACGCGCTCGTACCCGTCCATCGCGTCCGGGAGCGATTCGGCGGTGAAAAACGACTCGATGGACTCGCCCTCGATCTCCGCCCGGTCGTACCCGAGTTCCGCCGCGAAGCGGCGGTTACAGTCCTCGACGACCGGGACGCCGCCCTCGTCGCGGTAGGTGACGAACATGACGGGCGCCTCCTCGAAGAGGTGCCGGTACTCCTCGCGCTGGCGTTCGATCCGGCGCTGGGAGCGGTACTGCTCGACGGCGTTGCGGATCCGGTTTGCCAGCAGTTCGTACTGCTCGCGCCCCCCGCGTTTCTGCAGATAGCCGGTCGCGTCCCGTGCCATGGCGTCGCTGGCGACCTGTTCGCTCCCCTTGCC
>JAHENO010000235.1 GCA_018609945.1 Haloarculaceae archaeon
CCCGGAAACTGTCGGCACACGGCGCGTCGTCAGTCGTTCCGGCCGTTCGGTCGTTCGCGCCACCCCGGCCAGCACACCCTGCAGTCCCGCCCGCTATCCCGACACCGAGCGACCGGAGCCACTGTCGCCGACCCACCCGCGGTTCATCGGACACAGCAGCCGTTAGGGTTGCCGGCGCATCAAACCACGTGGTCGTGTGGGCGCCGCTGGATGGCGTGACGTGACAGGACTCTCGACACGCGGTGAACCGGGCTGCTCCTCCCGGCAGTCTGAAGTGGTGACGTTTTGTCCGTCGAGCCCCTGCACTACGCAATGAGTGACCGCCCGGAAGATATCGCTGGTGTGTCGGACGTCGACTGTACCGGACTGCAGGCCCTGGTCACCGGATCGACCAGCGGGATCGGCCGCGCCGCGGCGCTGGCGCTCGGCCGCCTCGGCGCGGACGTCGTCGTCCACGGCCGGGACCCGGACGCGGGCGCGGCGGTGGTCGAGGAACTCTCCAGGAGCGGCGTCGACGCGACGTTCGTCGAGGCGGATTTTGCGGATTTCGACGCCGTCCGGAGTCTCGCGACAGCCGTGCGCGCGGAGACCGACGGGCTCGACCTCCTCGTCAACAACGCCGGCGGGCTGTTCCGGAACGGGGCAGTGACCGACGCCGGTATCGAGTACACGTTCCACGTCAACCACCTGTCGCCGTACCTCCTGACGGCGGACCTGCTCGATCACCTCCGCGAGGGCGCCCGGATCGTCACGACCGCCTCGGCGGCCCACAAGGGGGCCTCGCTCGATCTGGAGCGCGTCCGGGGTGCCGACCGGCACTCCGGGTTCCGGGCGTACAGCCACTCGAAGCTCGCGAACGTCCTCTTCGCCGCGGAACTCGCACGACGGCTCGACGCGACGGGTCGCGAGGTCACCTCGAACAGCATCCACCCGGGCGCGATCCCGGGCAGCGGGTTCAGCCGCTTTCTCCCCGGCCCGCTCCCGGGGCTGTTCCAGCGACTCGAAGCGCTCCCCGGCGTGACCTCCGTCGCGGACGGCGCCGCGGAGATCCTGTTCGTCGGCGTCTCGCCGCGCACCGCCGAAATCTCGGGCCGGTACTTCACGAACCAGCAACCCACCACACCATCGGAGGTCGCCCGGGACCGCGACGCGGCCCGGCGGCTCTGGACGGAGAGTGCCAGGCTGCTCGGCATCGAGGAACCGCTGGCGGAGCCCGAGGGACAGCCACGCCCGGCCAGCGACGCCACGGCGGCGGGCGATTCCTGACACACCCCGCATGAACCACGACCGGATTCACGCGCGGGAACCGGCCCACCACCGCGACCGGTGGACGGTCGGGGCCATCGAATCGATCGAGACGCGGGACGGCCACTGTCACGTCACGGTCACAGCCGAGAACGGCGGGACCGACGACCTCGTGGTCACGCTCGCCATCCGCGACCTGTTCGTGCGTCGGCTGGATATCGCAGACGGCGACTCGCCCGTCGGCGAGCGGGTCTGGTACCGGAAACACGGTGGCGCGTCCCGGTAGCGGCGAGGGCGTCAGCGCGGGCTGCTGGCCGGTGATAGTCCTCGGGACCAGTGAGTGTTACCGACCGAACCGCTATTCGAGCTGGTGGTAGTCCAGTTCGTGCCCCTCGTCGAGCGCGTCCTGGACGGCCTGGCTGGGAGTACTGACCGGTTCGGTGTGACCGGTCATGCCACCGAGATCTGCGCGTTCGAAGTAGATGTTGCGCTGCCAGTCGGGATCGGTCTCCGCGTGGTCGGTCCGGTAGTGTGCACCGCGCGATTCGGTCCGGGCCAGCGCGCCACGCAGGACTGCCTCGGCCGCAGTCAGCATGAACCCGACGTCGACTGCGAACTCGAAGGAGGGGCTGGTGACCGGCCCGACGTCCAAATCCGCCGCCTTCCACCGGAGGTCGTCAAGCGCGTCGAGGCCTGCCTGCAGCGACTCCCCGTCACGCAGGATGCCGGCGTGGTCCCACAGCAGGTCCTGGATGTCGGTGAAGACGTCCATCACGTCGTACGCCCCGTCGCGTCCGGCCAGCGCCGCGAGGTCGGCGAAGTGGGGTTCAGCGACGCCGCCGACGACGCTGTCCGGGAGCGAGCCGGGACCGTCCACTCGCCCGGCGATCCGCTCGCCGGCGACGACGCCGAAGGCGACGGTCTCGGCCAGCGAGTTCCCGCCCAGGCGGTTGGCGCCGTGGACGCCCGCCATCGTCTCGCCGATGGCGAACAGGCCGTCGACGCTCGTCTCGCCGTACTCGTCGACTGCCACGCCGCCCATTCCGTAGTGAGCCGTCGGCGCGACCTCGACCGGTTCGACCGCCATGTCGACACCCAGCTCCTGGAACCGCTCGTACATCCGGGGCAGTCGCTCACGGATGAACGCCTCGTCCCTGTGTGAGATGTCGAGATAGACACCGCCGTTCTCGGTGCCACGCCCCTCTGCTACCTCTTTGGCGATGGCACGCGCCACGACGTCGCGGGCGTCCAGTTCCATCTGGTCGGGCGAGTACCGCTCCATGAACCGCTCGCCCTCGGCGTTGTAGAGGCGCCCACCCTCGCCGCGGATCGCCTCGGTGACGAGACGCCCGCTCCAGGGCTCCCACTCCGGATCGGTCTCGTCGACGGCCATCCCCGTCGGGTGGAACTGGACGAACTCCATGTCCATCAGCTCGGCCCCGGCGTCGTAGGCCAGGGCGGGGCCGTCGCCGTTGTTCTCGTCGTCCCGGGACGTGTGGCGGTTGTAGATCGCCGCGTACCCGCCGGCCGCGAGCACGACCGTGCCGGCGTTGAACAGGAGAAAGTCGCCGGTGTCCATGTCGAACCCGACGGCGCCGTGCAGCTGCTCGCCGTCCGAGAGCAGTTTCGTCACCATCACGTTCTCGCGGTAGGGAACCGACAGCTCCTGGGCCCGGGCGACGAGCGTGTCCAGCATCGATTCGCCGGTGTGGTCGCCGGCGAATGCCGTCCGGCGGAACGACTGGGCGCCGAAGTACCGCTGGTCGATCTCGCCGTCCTCCGTCCGGGAAAAGTCCATCCCCCACTCGTCGAGTTCCCGCAGGCGCTCGGGCATCTGTTCGGTGACTGTCTCCACCTTCGCGGGGTCGTTGAGGAAGTGCCCCTCGTTGAGCGTGTCGGCAGCGTGGATCGCCCACGAGTCTTCCGGGTCGCGGATCCCGAGCGCACCGTTGATGCCGCCCCGGGCCCAGGTCGTGTGGGCGTCGCCGTGATTCCGTTTGCCCAGCACCAGCACGTCGTCGACGCCCCGCTCGGCCAGTTCGATGGCGGTGCGGGCGCCCGCGGCGCCAGCCCCGACCACGAGTACCGACACGTCTACCCGGTCGTATGCAGGGAGACGAGTCTCGTCACTACCAGCCGTGTCCCGGTTAGTCATGTCTCTCTAGAGGGGTCGAACACCATTAAGCGTTGCGCGCGCGTGCGCGAGAGGCGAGACTCGGCAATCGGGGGGCGACGGTGAGTGCTCAGAGCAGCCGGGAAGCCAGCGCCACCAGCGGGACCAACACGGCGAGGTAGGCGGCCGCCGAGATAGCCCAGTCGCGCCGGATGGTGCCGACTCGCCCGGCAGCGACCTGCGACCGCGGGAGCACGACGACGGCGAAGAAGCCCACCATCAGCCCGTACAGCACGGCCGCGGCGGCGAGCGTGGCGACGGGCGATTGGCCGCCCAGCACACCCTCGCTCGCGAACAGCAGCCAGACGAACAGCGGACCCGTCAGTATCCCGGCCAGATAGTGGACGACCGTGGCCAGTCGCGCGGGTGCCTCGGCCGGCGGCCGGTCGGTGAGCACCCCCGACGCGACGTCGGGTGGTGTCGTCCCTTCGGGCAGTCTGGCCATCACGCGGTCCATGCCGAGCGTGGCGACGACGCCAGCGACGACACCGGCGGCGAACCGGAGCGGCACCGCCAGCGGCGCGGTAGCCACCAGTGGCTCCATACGCGAGCCTTGGGCCGAACCGAGTATAATTCCCGGTGGCGGAGAATTATAGGACTCCAGGCCTTCCTGAGGGTATGCGCCAGCCGACAGTCGGCACGCCCCCCGAGTACACCGTCGGGGCCGAGGAGGTGCCCTGGCTCCTGGGCACGCACCTCACCGAGCAGTGTGGGCCACTCGCCCGCGCACCTGAAGGCAGCGAGGTGTTGCTCGTCGAGGCCCACGACTTCGCCCGCCGGATGCCCTACCACCACCACAAACTCACGCTCGTGTTCGCCGCCATGCGACACGCCCGGGACCGCCTGCGCGCGGCCGGCTACGACGTCACCTACATCCAGGCGGACACCTTCGGCGAGGCCTTCGAGACGTTCTTCGCGGACAACCCCGACGCCACGCTGGTGACGATGCGGTCACCGAGTCACGGCGCCGAGCGCCGGTTCCGCGAACTCGTCGACGCGGCTGGCGGCGATATCCGTGTCGTCGAGAACGAACTGTTCGTCAGTACGCGCAAGGCGTTCGACGAGTGGGCCGACGGGGACGAGGCGTTCAGACACGAGCGCTTCTACCGGTGGATGCGCCGGCAAACGGGCGTGTTGATGGACGGCGACGACCCGGTCGGCGGCGAGTGGAACTACGACGCGGAGAACCGGGAGTTCCCGCCCGACGAGTGGGAGGCGCCGCCCGTCCCCGCGCCCGAGCCCGACGCGGTGACCGAGGAGACGGCCGCCTGGGTCTCGGCGGAGTTCGACACGTGGGGCAGTCCCGAGGGGTTCCGCTGGCCGGTGACCCGCGAGGAGGCCCGCGACCACCTGGAGCATTTCGTCACGCACCGGCTGCCGGCGTTCGGTCCTTACCAGGACGCGATGCGTAGCGAGGACTGGGCGATGGCCCACTCGCTGCTGAGTGCCTCGGTGAACATCGGCCTGCTACACCCGATGGAAGTCATCGAGGCCGTCGCGGACGCCTACCGCAACCGCGAGGAGGTCGGGCTCCCCTCGGCGGAGGGCTGCGTCAGGCAGATTCTCGGCTGGCGGGAGTTCATGCGCCACGTCTACAGGCACGCGATGCCCGACCTGGCGACCGCGAACCAGCTGGGCGCGACCCACTCGCTGCCGGCGTTTTACTGGACCGGCGAGACGGACATGCACTGTCTGGCCGAGACTGTCGGGGACGTCCACGCGCGCGGCTACGCCCACCACATCCAGCGGCTGATGGTGCTCGCGAACTTCGCGACGCTGTGGGGCGTCGAACCGCGGGAACTCAACGAGTGGTTCCACGCCACCTACGTCGACGCCTACCACTGGGTCACGACGCCGAACGTGATCGAGATGGGGCAGTACGGCCACGGAATCTTCGCGACGAAGCCGTACGTCTCCTCGGCCAACTACATCGACCGGATGTCCGATTACTGCGGGGACTGTGGCTACTACAAGACCAAGGACACCGGCGAGCGGGCCTGCCCGTTCAACGCCCTCTACTGGGACTTCCTCGACCGCAACGAGGACCGACTCCAGTCGAACCACCGCATGGGACTGATGTACGGCCACGTCGACGACAAGCGCGAGTCCGGGGAGATGGCGGATATCCACGAACGGGTCGAAGACCTGCGCGAGATGGCGGCCGAGGGCGAGTTGTGACTGTCGCGGTGGCAGCCGCAATCGACCTGCTGACCTGGTCAGCTATCCGCCAAGTTCCGCGTACCGTGCTTCGATGTCGATCATCGGCCGCGGATAGTCGCTGCCGAGTTCGACGCCGTATTCGGTCTGTTCCTCGGCGTCCATCCGCCAGGGCCGGTGGGCGTACGTCGGCGGGAGCCCCTCCAGTTCCGGGAGCCAGGTCGTCACGTAGTCGGCACCGGAATCGTAGCGGTCGGCCTGCGAGAGCACGTTGAAGTGGTTGTCCCGGGAGTCGTTGCCAACGCCGGCCTGGTAGGCCCAGTTCCCCCAGTTCGAGGCGACGTCGTAATCGACGAGCCTCTCTTCGAAGTAGGCCGCGCCCCACCGCCAGTCGACTCCGAGTGCGTCGGCGAGAAACGACGCGACGTTCTGGCGACCCCGGTTGGACATGTAGCCGGTGTGGTTCAGCTCCCGCATGTTCGCGTCGACGAACGGGACGCCCGTCTCGCCCCGTGCCCACCGCTCGAAGGCCTCGCGGTCCCGGTCCCACCGTTTCGTCACGTCCCGGATGCCGGTCGGCGCAAAGAAGTCCCCGCCGTGTTTGCAGAACTGGAACTGGAAGAAATCCCGCCACAGCAACTCGAAGACGAGCCAGTAGGTGTCCTCGTTCGCGACGCGTTCGTCCTCGTAGCGCGTGATTTCGGCGTGGAGCCACCGCGGGGAGAGACACCCCGCAGCCAGCCACGCCGAGAACTTCGAGGAGTAGTCCGCGCCCAGCATCCCGTTCCGCGTTTGCTTGTACTCCCTGAGATGGTCGCCCTCCCAGATGTACTGCTGGACCCGGCGTTTCCCGGCCGACTCGCCGCCCTCGAAGGGTAACACTGCACGGTCGTCCGAGGGCGGCTGGTCGATCCCGAGCGCCGACAGCGTCGGCACCTCGCCAGGGTCGAGGTCGGGCGTCGGAACCGTCTCGGGTGCGGCCACCGGGTCCCGGACCTCGGTACCGTCTTCGACCTCCTTTCGCCACGGGGTGAACGTGTCGTCGATCCGGTCGTATGGCGTGGGCAGGTCGGTGACGTGGTACAGCGTGTGGGTCCACCGGCGCTCGAACGCGACGCCATCGGGCAGGGCGTCACGGACGCCGTACTCCCGCTGGAACTCCTCCGTGGCCGGTTTCGTCTGTGCGTAGACGGCGTCGGCGTCGACGCTGTCGGCGACCTCGGCGACGACCGACTCCGGACGGCCGCGCCTGACGAACAGTTCGCCGCCGCGTTCCCGGAGCGAGGCCCGCAGATCCAGGAGGCTCTCGCGGCGGAACCGGGCCCGGTGTGGGCCGCACTTCTCGGTCCCGTAGCGCGTCTCGCCGCGGTTGCGGGGGTCGACCACGGAGACGGGAACCACCTCGTCGGCGTCCCCGACCGCGTCCCGGAGCGTCGGGTTGTCGGTCACCCGGAGGTCGTCGCGAAACCAGACGACGGCAGTCTCCATATCCAGCCATGGTCCGCCGCGCACAAGTATGCATTCACCTGGTGGAGCGGCGGGCTACGCGACCTCACAGCCCAGCGATTCGAGTTGCTGGATGGCCACATCGAGGTCGGCTTCCCTGACGAGTACGTGATCGGTCGAGTAGGCAGAGAGGGCGAAGACGGAGACGTCCGCCGCGGCGAGTTCCGTCGCGACCACCGCGAGGAATCCGACGAAGTCGAACGGCAACTCCATCTCGAAGGTGAGCCGTCTCCAGCCCCGCGAGACGTCCGTGGCCGTAGCCGGCACCCGACCCTGCTCGACGACGACCGTCGTTTCGCCCTCGGCTTGGATGGTTGCAAACGCTTCTGGAACGGGTTCCTCGGTCCGGCAGACCGCGTAGGTCGGCTCGGCGACGCTGACCGTTCCGCCGTCCAGAAACGCTCTCGGGTTCATGCTAGCACGTCCGTGACGGTCCGCGGGCGCTCGGTCACGGCCTCGACGACGGGGCCGACGACCTCCGGTCCGATGACGCTGTTCAGTCCGTGGGTGGCGCCGAACGGAATGACGTCCTCGATGGCGTGGACGAGGGCGTCCACGGCCGTCTCCACGCCGTGGGGTCGGTCCGCGGTCATGACCGCAGCGAGGTCGGACGGTGCGAAGTCGTAGCGGCCGTCGTCGCCGGTCGCGAACTCGTCGTGGGTTCGCGCACTCGCCAGCGCCGTCGCGATTGCCCGCGAGAGGTCCCGCCCCGACGGGGAGGCGGTCTTCCAGTTCGTGACGACCATCGCGACGTGGTTCCGGAAATCCGGCCCCAGCCGCGTCGCGCGGCCGTGACCGGC
>JAHENO010000236.1 GCA_018609945.1 Haloarculaceae archaeon
GAGGCGACAGACGGCGCGGTCGGCGCGACGCCACCAGCGACGGAACTCGAATGATCCTCGACACGGAGTTTCTCGGCTCGCTTGCCGATCAGGACACCGCTGCGAGGGAGAAAGCACGAGACCTCGACAGCCAAACAGTCCCGAAGCGTATCCCGACGGCTGTTCTCTGGGAGACGTACACCGGCATCGGCAACGTCGCGTCGGAAGAGACAGCCAAGCGACTCCGGGCGCGGTATCAGCGGTTGGTCGCGGCCAGAAGTGTTGCCCATCTCACACCTGATGTCGCACGCCGCGCCGGAATACTGAACGGCGAACACATGTCTTCGGATCAGCTCTCGACGCTTGATGGAGCCGATTCGATCGTCGCTGCTCACGGGCTGGCTCGTGGTGAGCCCGTCGTGTCGAACGATACCGACTTCCAGGACGTGCGAGGACTCTCGGTCGTGACCTACTGATCGAACACGATGAGACGCGTTGCAGAGCAAGTCGACCGGACTGTCCCGGAACGGGATCCAGGACCGTGACCCGCGTCCTCGCGACCCGAGATGTCCCGGACTGGCGAAACCGGACGGCCACCTCAGACGAGAAGGTTTCGGGACCGGTGTCACCTACGCCCGCCGAACCGTACGTCCGAGAACCACCGCGAAGACGGGGAGTTCACAAAGCACGCGTTGCCCGCACATACACACAGCTGTGTCGGCGATATCGTGCTGGAATCTGGCGGCACCGCACCGACGGGAGCGACCGCGCGTTTTTTGTCCCGCCGTACCGTGCGTTTCTCGTATCGGCGGGGGATCGATGTCTGTTCGTCGTCTCTTTCGGGTCGTGGCCACGGTCGTCTTCGCAGCCGTGGTGCTCTCGCTCGTCGCGGGGAGCCTGCTCGGCCAGCCAATCCTCCTCAGCTACGTCGAGACGGGGAGCATGGAGCCGACGCTGGCACCCGGGGACGGGTTCGTCGCGATCCCGACCGAAGTCGCGGGGTCGATTGAGGAGGGCGACGTCGTCGTCTTCGAGGCCCAGGAGATCCAGGGCGGAGGACTCACGACGCATCGCGTCGTCGGCGAGACCGAGCACGGCTATATCACGAAGGGCGACGCCAACCCGTTCACCGACCAAGACAGCGACGAGCCGGCGGTCAGGCGCGAGCAGATCGTCGCCGTCGCCTGGCAGCCCGGCGGGACTGTCCTGGCGATTCCGCATGTGGGCACGGTTGTCGGCGCACTCCATAACGCGATGGAGACGCTCCAGACCCGGCTGGCAGCCCTGTTCGGGACGCGCGCACTGCTCGGAGCGCAAGGACTCGCCTACCTACTCTTGGGGCTGTCGGTGGCCCTGTATGCACTCGACGTGTACGTCTCTGACGCATCCCGGGAGCACGCGCCCACCCCCGACCGCGACACCGGCACGAACGCGCGGCTGTACGTGGGCATGATGGCCCTGGCGCTGGTCATCGCGGCGACGGCGGCCATGGCGGCCCCGGCCGGCAGCGAGGAGTACACCATCGTGAGCGCGGAGTTCGAGTCCGACCGGCCGCTGGTCATCCCACAGGGGACGAGCAACTCCTTCGCCTATTCGGTCGGGAACGGCGGACTCGTCCCGGTGATCGTGTTCCTCGAACCGGGCAGCGAGGCGGTCGACGTCCAGCCGCGGGAACTCCGGGTCGGCCCGCGGTCGGTCGCCAACGCCACGGTCACGCTTTCTGCCCCACCCGAAACGGGTGCTTACCGGCGGTACGTCAGCCAGCACCGGTACCTCGCGGTCCTCCCCACGTCGGTCATTCGGGGGCTCCACGCGACCCACCCGTGGCTGCCCGTCGTCGTCATCGACGCGCTGATCGCCGTCCCGTTCTACCTCCTCGTCATGCGGGTGCTGGGCACCGGCCGCGTCCCTCCGCCGTCCAAGTCCAAGTCCAAGGGTCCGTCGCGGCTGGCGCGACTCCGGCGGCGGTACCTCTAGCCGGTCGCGTTCGGTCTCGCAGGCGTTCCTATGCCGTTCGAAACGAGACGAACTATTTTGTGTCCGGACACGAAACCAGGGAGCAGATGGTGGAGCGGGAGTGGAAGGTACGCCTGCGGTCTCTCATCGACGAGTACGTTCTGGTCGTGGTAACTCTCCTCGTCGTGCTCGCGCTCGTCGGGGGCTACCTGACCTACACGACGTACGCCACGACCGACACGCGGACCGAAACCGTCGAGACCGCCTCCTGGCAGTCTAGCGGCGAGTTCAGCCACCGCGCGATGGTCGTCAACGGGACCGACGTCTACGAGCGCGGGGAGACGCTCCGTGACCGGTCGAGCTACTTCCTGGCGGTCACCCCGCGCCTGAACGGGACGTTCGCGTACACGTACGCGGCCAGCGATGGCGGCAACCTCTCGGCGACGGCGACCACCGTGCTTGTGCTCCGCTCGGTTTCCGTGCAGGAGCCCGGCCCGGTTCCCGGGACCGGGACCGGGACGGGGGTAGAGGGAGACAACGAGACGGAGTACTGGCGCCTCGAATCGACGGTCGGGAGCCGGGAAGCCGAGTCACTCGGGCCCGGCGAATCCCTGGAAGTGCCCTTCTCGGTGAACGTCAGCGCCGCCGCGGAACGCCTCTCGGAGGTCGACGAACAGTTCGGCGGCACCCCCGGCCAAAAGGAGATGGTCGTCGAGACCCGGGTCCAGCTCTCGGGCACCCGCAACGGGCGACCCGTCGAGACGACGCGCGTCTACCGCCTCCCGATCTCGACGGCCGGCAACGTCTACGAGGTCGATGATCCCGGCATCGTCACCAACAGCGGCGCGCAGACCGAACGCCGGACTGTCGTCGTCGAACCCGGACCGCTCCGGGCCTACGGTGGCCCGGCGATCCTCGCACTCGCGGTCGCTACGGGAGTACTGCTGGGCGTCGGTCGGTATAAGGGCTTCCTGACCGTCTCCGAACGCGAGCGTGACTGGCTGGCATACCGGAACGCCCGCAAGGAGTTCGACGACTGGATCACCGTCGCACGCCTCCCGGAGGAGGACCGCGATACCACGACGATCGAGGTCGACACGCTCGAGGGACTCGCCAACATCGCCGTCTACACCGACGCCCGCGTTCTCAAGGACCCGGACCGGAACCTGTTCACCGTGTTCGATGGGGATCGGACCTACGTGTATCGACCGCCCGCACTCGCAGAGACGACGACCGCGATTGACGCCGATCCCCTTGGAGACGGATCGAACGAACCGGCCGGCGATGGCGATCATACCCCTGGACCGGACGGACAGGACGAAAGTGCGGCTGGTCCCGAGAACGAACCGGTGCAGGACACCGAGTGAAGAAGACGGTTGGACTCGAAGCATGCTCGACGCCGCCCCGTCGCGTCCGCGATCCGACGTGAAACCGGCGGGCTTTTGGCCCGCATGCCGGTATCGACCGGTATGAGCCACGAGCCACTGCCCACAGACCGGCCGGCGGTCGTGACCGTGGGGTTGCCCTACGCGAACGGCGATTTGCACGTCGGCCACCTCCGGGGCTACGTCAGCGGCGACCTGTACGCGCGTGCGCTCCGGCGGGTCGGCCAGCAGACCGCCTTCGTCTGCGGGTCGGACATGCACGGCACGCCAATCGCGGTCAACGCCGCCGAGGCGGGCGTCGACCCCGAGGAGTTCGCCCTCCAGTATCACGAACAGTACGAGGAGACGTTCCCGCGGTTCAACGTCGAGTTCGACAACTACGGCCACACCCACGACGAGACGAACACGGAACTCACCCGCGAGTTCGTCCGGACCTGGATCGACGAGGGCCACGTCTTCGAGAAGGAGATCCAGGTCGCCTACGACCCGGACGCCGACCAGTGGCTGCCCGACCGGATGGTCGAGGGAACCTGCCCTTACTGCGGGGAGTTCGCCCGCGGGGACGAGTGTGACGAGGGCTGTCAGCGCCACCTCGAACCCGGCGAGATCGAGGACCCCGTCAGCACGATCACCGGCAATCCGGCCGAGTACCGCGCCCGCGAGCACAAGTTCCTCCGGCTGTCGGACTTCCAGGCGTACCTCCAGGAGTTCATCGACCGCCTAGAGGGCACCGAGAACGCCCGCAACCAGCCCCGCGAGTGGATCGAGGGCGAATTACAGGACCTGTGTATCACCCGCGACATGGACTGGGGGATCGACTATCCGGGCGAGGGGGAGGAGGATCTCGTCTTGTACGTCTGGGTCGACGCGCCCATCGAGTACGTTGCCTCGACGAAACAGTACAGCGAGCGGTCGGACTTCGACTGGGAGGCCGTCTGGAAGATCGACGGCGAAACCCGTCCCGACAGCGAGTGGGACGACGAGTGGACGGAGACGGGCGAAATCGTCCACGTCATCGGCCGGGACATCATCCAGCACCACACCGTCTTCTGGCCGGCCATGCTCCGGGGGGCCGGGTACAACGAACCCCGGGCGGTGCTGGCGACGGGGTTCGTCGGCATCGACGGCAAGGCCCTCTCGACATCGCGAAACCGCGCGGTCTGGGCCG
Source organism: Haloarculaceae archaeon (assembly GCA_018609945.1). Taxonomy (GTDB): domain Archaea; phylum Halobacteriota; class Halobacteria; order Halobacteriales; family Haloarculaceae; genus SW-9-67-25. Next base: position 4,489 of record JAHENO010000236.1, read on the forward strand.
AGGAGTACCTCGAGACCGGCTTCCATCCCGACCTGTTCCGGTACTACATCACCACCGGCTCGGGGCTGGAGAACGACGTCGACTTCTCGTGGGACCGCTTCGCCCAGCGGGTCAACGGCGAACTCGTCGGCACGCTGGGGAACTTCTGTTACCGTGCGCTGCTGTTTGCCAGCCGCAACTACGGCGGGACGCCGGACGCGACGGTCAGCGAGGAGATCCGCGACGAGATCGAGGGGGCCGTCGAATCCTTCGAGGGTGCGGTCGCGGACTACGCCGTCAGGGACCTGGGCGACGCCGCGATCGAACTGGCGGCCGTCGGCAACGAGTACATCCAGCGCAACGAGCCCTGGAATCTCCTCGACGACGACCCCGACCGGGCGGCGCAGGTCATCCGCGACTGCGTCCAGGTGACGAAGGCCTGCGCGGTGCTGATGCAGCCGGTCATGCCCGAGACCGCCGAGCGGTTGTGGAGCCAGCTCGGCGAGACGGGGTCGGTCGCCGACGCCCAACTCGGGGACGCCCTCGAGGCACCCCCGGGATCGTTCGAGGAACCCGACGAGCTGTTCTCACAGATCGAGGACGAGCGCGTCGAGGCACTGACCGAGACGCTGCGCGAGCGCGTCGCCGCCGCCGGCGAGGACGAGGACGAGGAAGACGGCGCCGAGGACGCC
>JAHENO010000237.1 GCA_018609945.1 Haloarculaceae archaeon
CCTGCCATGGCTCGGCGGAGTTCAGCAGGAAAAACCGGACAGTGTCGGCGCCGTACTCCTCGATGGCCTCGCCCGGCAGGACGACGTGACCCTTCGAGGAGGACATCTTCTCGCCCTCGAGGAGGCCCAGCCCCATCGAGGTGATTCCCTGGGGCCAGTTGTTCCGCTCGAACAGCTCCGCGTGGTGATAGAGGTAGAAGGTGAGGTGGTTGCGGATGAGGTCGTTCGCCGAGCACCGGAAGTCGACGGGGTACCAGTAGTCCCACTCCTCCCGGAGTTCGAGCGCGCGCTCGTCCGGGTCGTCGACGTCGACCTCGTGTCCGTCGGGAGCGTCCCCGCCGTCGGGGCCGAAAAAGAGCGTATCGAAAAAGTCGCGATCCAAATCCTCAACAGGGATGTCCCGAATCCTGGGCGCGATGGTGTAGTATGCCATGTAGATGGTCGAGTCCGAGAGGGGTTCGATGACGAAGTCCTCGTCCCAGGGGAGGCGGGTCCCGAGCCCGTAGTTGCGGATGCAGGGCCACTCCTCGAGCCAGTCGATGGTGTCGTAGTACTGCTTGCGGGTGTTCTCGGGGATGGCGTCCATCCGTTCGACGGCCTCGCGGGCCTTCTCTTGCCACTCGGGGTCGTTGTACCGGATGAACCAGGTGTCCTGGACCGACACCTCGACCGCGCCGCCACACCGGCAGACGACCTCCTCGGTGTACTCGTACATGACGTCGAACCGGCCGGCCTCGCGGTGGTGCTCCCGGAAGCGCTCGCGGACGTCCTCGATGACCTCGCCCGCGAACTCGCCGTAGGTGTCCAGCAGCCGGCCGTTCAGGAACTCGTCCTGGTAGAGGTCCTCGGTGACCGCGTGCAACTCGGGGTCGTCGGTCGAGTCGATGCCCGCCTCCTCGACGGCGTCCCTCGCTGGAATCTCGCCGTAGCCCTCGATTTCGAGGATGGGGACGGGCTCGATGGCGCGGATCTCGTCGGCGTCGAGGTCGTACTCGCCGGCGATGCGGTCGGCGTCTGCCTTGGCCTCCCGGAGGGCGACGTAGTCGTCCGGTGAGTGGGCGGGGACGGACATCACGACGCCGGTCGCGTTGTCCGGGTCGACGAACGTCGCCGGCAAGACGGCGAACTCGTCGCCAGTGACGGGATTGGTGACGCGCTCGCCGACGAGGGCCGCGCCCGGGAACGTCTCCTCGACCTCGACGCTGCGGGCCTGGAGGTCGAGTTTCTCGGTCGCGGCCTCGCTGACGACCCAGGTCTCCCCGTCGACGGTCGCGCGGACGTACGTCGCCTCGGGGTCGACGTAGGCGTTGGTCACGCCCCGGACCGTCTCGGGGCGGAGCGTCGCCATCGGGAAGATCGTCGCGTCCTCGGCGTCCTGGTCCTCGCCCTGGAAAAAGCGGATGAGCGTGAACTCCTGGTGGTCGGCGTCCTCGCCCTCCAGCAGGTCGTGGTCGGTGACGGGCTGGCGCTCGTTGGTGCAGAAATCGACCGGGTGCAGGCCCTTCTCCAAGAGGCCCCGCTCCTTGAGCGTCTCGTACTGCCAGGTGATGAACTTCGAGTAGCGGTCGTCGTTGGTGGTGAACTCGCGGCGCCAGTCGATGGAGAGCCCCATCTGGCGCATGCCGCGCTTGTAACTGGAGTCAGCCTCCTCGATGAAGTAGCGGGCGTACCCCATCGGCGTCTCCAGGCCCTGCAGGTCCGATTCGGGAACGCCGAATGCGTCCTGGAGGGAGGACATCTGGTCCTCGTCGCCCTCCTTCAGCCGTTCGACGGCGCCGACGATGGGCGTGCCGGTGACGTGCCAGGCGATCGGAAAGAGGACGTTGTCGCCCTGCAGGCGGCGGTAGCGGGCGTACACATCGGGGACAGTGTAGGTCCGGCAGTGTCCGAGGTGCATTCCGCCGCTGGGATAGGGATAGGGGACGGTGATGAACGTCGGGTCCGAGTCGTCGGGGTCGGCCTCGTAGCGCCCCTCCCGGGCCCACCGCTCGCGCCACTTCGTCTCGACTTCCTGTGGCTCGTAGTCCATACCCTACCCTCAGGGTCCGAAATCAAAAGGACTGCCATCTGATGTCGGTGTCGAAAGCGCAAGCGCTATTCGGCCGACTGCCCTAGGATGGGTACTACCGGCTTCCCATGACAGACGCGTCCGACGGGCCGGGCGGGGACAGCAGCGACGGCGAGTGTGCCCTGTGTGACCTCCCGCTGGACCGGCGCCGCGGGGAGGACGTCACAGACGACGCCGGCCGGCACTTTTGCTGTCCGGGCTGTCGCCAGGTGGCCGACGCACTGGGCGACATCGAGGATCTTGAGGCGTCGGACGTTCGGGAGCGGGCCGGCGGTGGCGACCCGACCACCGCGGTCGACGAGGACGACGAGGAGGAGGGACCGCCTCCCGGCCACGAGCGGGCGTTCCTGCGGGTCGACGGGATGTACTGCACGACCTGCGAGGCCTTTCTGGAATCCGTGGGCGAGACCGCCGACGGCGTCGACGGGGCGGAGGCGAGTTACGTCACCGAGACGCTCCGGGTGGACTACGACCCCGCGGCCGTCGACGAGACCGACCTCCCGGACCTGTTCAGCCGGGCCGGCTACAGGGCAGCCCGCCGCGAGGACGCCCTTGCGGTCCAGCGGGCCGAGGAAAACACTCTCTGGCGGCTGGGCTTCGGTCTGATGGCCGGAATGTTCGTGATGATCCCCTACCTCATCTTCATCTATCCGGTCCACTTCCAGGTGCTCTACCCGGACTGGATGCTCCAGCAGGTCACCGAGCAACTCCAGAACGCCCAGTATCCATTCTACGTCATCGCCTTCATGACGACCCTCGTAGTGTTCTACACGGGATGGCCGCTGTTGCAGGGCGCGTACGTCAGCCTGCGGGCCCGCGAGCCGAACATGAACCTCCTGGTCTCGCTGGCGGCACTCGGGGCGTATGCCTACAGCCTGTTGGCGGTCGCGCTCGGGCGCATCGACATCTACTTCGACGTGAGCATCGCCATCGTGCTCGTCGTGACCGCGGGCACCTACTACGAGTCACAGATGAAACGCCGGGCGACCGACCGCCTCTCCGAGCTGACGACGGCGACCGTCGACACTGCGAACCGCTACGTCGACGGTGTCGCCGAGGCAGTCCCGGTCGACGAACTCGCGGCGGGCGAGCAGGTCCTCGTCAGGGAGGGCGAGCGCGTCCCGGTCGACGGTACCGTCGCGGAGGGCGAGGGCACCGTCGACGAGGCGGTCGTCACAGGCGAGTCACTCCCCGTCGCGAAGACGGCCGGTGACGACGTGGTGGGTGGGTCGGTGCTGACCGACGGCGCACTCGTCGTCGAGGTGGGCGAGGGAGCGGAAAGCAGCGTCGACCGCATCCTGAATCTCGTCTGGAACCTCCAGAGCGACGCCACGGGCGTCCAGAAACTCGCCGACAGGCTCGCCGTGGTGTTCGTCCCGACGGTGCTCGCCCTGGCCGTCCTGGTCGGGGTCGGCTATCTCGTGTCGGGTGCGGCCCCGACGACCGTGCTGTTGGTCGCGCTGACGGTGCTCATCGTCTCCTGTCCCTGCGCGCTGGGGCTGGCGACGCCGCTCGCTGTCGCCTCTGGCATCAAGGAGGCGATGGACCGCAACGTGGTGGTTTTCGACGACAGCGTCTTCGAGCGGCTGCGAACGGTCGAGACCGTCGTCTTCGACAAGACAGGGACGCTCACGACCGGCGAGACCCGGGTCGTCGAGAGTGTCGGTCCCGCGGACGCGCTGGCCGCGGCCGGCCGCCTGGAGGCGCGCTCGTCCCACCCCGTGGCGGGGGCCGTCGCCGACGCGTTCGAACCGGAGCGAGCCGACGACACTGACGACGTGACTGCGACCGACGGCGGCGTCGAGTCCGTCGAGAGCGGCGGCGGCGGGGACGACGCGTCACCGGCAGGAGGCGTCGAGGCCTTCGAGAGCCACGGGACGGGCGTCTCCGGTGTCGTCGACGGACAGACGGTGCTCGTCGGCCACCCCGACCTCTTCGACGGCCACGACTGGACGGTGCCAGGGGAGATCCGCGAGCGTGCCCGGGAGTTCCGCGAGCGCGGGCAGGTTCCCGTCGTCGTCGGGCGCGACGGTGCCGCCGAAGGCGTCCTCGCCGTGGGCGACGAGCCACGGGAGGGCTGGGACGAGACGGTGAGTGCCCTCGCCGACCGCGGCGTCGAGGTGGTCGTGCTCACGGGCGACGAATCCGAGGCGGCGACGACTTTCCGCGAGCATCCGGCCGTCGCCGAGGTGTTCGCCGGCGTCCCGCCGGAGGGGAAGGCTGCGACCGTGCGGCAGCTCGGGACGGACAGGCAGGTGGCGATGGTCGGGGACGGCACCAACGACGCGCCCGCCCTCGCCAGCGCCGATTTGGGGGTGGCGCTGGGCGGCGGCACGGCGCTGGCGGCCGACGCCGCCGACGTGGCGGTCGTCGAGGACGCGCTCCCGGCCGTGACCGACGTCTTCGACCTGGCCGCGGCCACTCGCCGGCGCGTGAAACAGAACATCGGGTGGGCGTTCGTCTACAACGGCGTCGCCATCCCGCTGGCGGTGGCGGGCCTGCTGAACCCGCTGTTTGCCGCCGCGGCGATGGCGACGAGCAGCCTGCTCGTGGTCGCGAACTCGACGCGTCCGCTACTGACGGACTGACCGTGACTGGGCGGCGTGTGCTCAGACCGGCTCGAACCGGAACCCGTCCCAGTCCTGACTGTCGGGCTCCCGGATGCCCGCCCCGGGTTCGCGCAACTGTTCGACGTACACCGGCCGCACGGCGTCGCCAGTGGAGACGTCGCCGGTGGTGCCACCGATCGCCCGCACCGCCGTCCCGTCGACGTCGAACTCGACGATGGCGATGGTATTGGGCTCGCGGACGCCCGGCGGCGTCGCCCGGCTCTCGGTCCAGGTCACTACCTCGCCGTGCCGGTCCGAGAGGTCGACGGTCCCGGTCTGCTTTTCGCCACACTCCGGACAGACCGGATGCTGTGGGACACTCACGTGGCCGTTGGGACACCTGCCGGCCGCGAGGATGGGGCCGTCCCTGTCGTCGGCCGGACTCATCCTGCGGCCTCCAGGATAGTGGTGGTGACACAGTTGCCAAAGCCCCCGACGTTGCAGGCGAGGCCGCGGTCGGCGGGCACCTGGCGCGGCCCGGCCTCGCCTACCAGTTGCTCGTAGAGTTCGACGACCTGGGCGACGCCCGACGCACCGAGCGGGTGGCCCTTCGATTTCAGCCCGCCGGAGGTGTTGACCGGCAGGTCGCCGTCCATCGCCGTCTCGCCGGCCCGGACCCGCTCCCAGGCGTGGCCGTGCTCGGCAAAGCCCAGCGCCTCCATCTGGAGGAACTCCAGGATGGTGAACATGTCGTGGAGTTCCGCGACGTCGATCTCGTCGGGAGTGCAGCCGGCCATCTCGAAGGCGCCCTCCCCGCTGTCCACGACCGCGCCCATGACGGTTGGGTCGTCGCGCTCGTGGACGACGTGGGTGTCGGTCGCGCCGTCGACGCCGGCGACGCGGACGAACTCGTCGGTGTACTCGCGGGCCACCTCGACCGGACAGAACAGGAGTGCCGCGCTCCCGTCAGTCACCGGACAGAAGTCGTACAGCCGGAGCGGGTCGGCCACGATGGGACTCTCCAGGGCCGTCTCGACGTCGATCTCCTTCTGGAACTGTGCTTTGGGGTTGTTCGCGCCGTTCGCGTGGTTCTTGACCGCCACTTCCGCGAGGCTCTCCCGGGGAGCGTCGAACCGTTCGAGGTAGTGGCGGGCCGTCAGCCCGGCAAACGAGGGCAGCGTCAGCCCGTGTTTGTACTCGAAGGGATGGGTGATCGAGGCGATGACGTCCGTCGACTCCGCAGTCGTGCGGTGGGTCATTTTCTCCCCGCCGACGAGTAGCGTCATCTCGCTGGCGCCGGAGGCGACCGATTGCCAGGCCTCGTAGACGCCCGCGCCGCCGGACGCGGAGGTCTGGTCGACCCGTTCGGCGTACGCGCCCAGCAGACCGAGGTCGTGTGCCAGCGCGTTCATCACACCCGTCTGGCCCTCGAACTCGCCGCTGGCCATGTTCGAGACGTAGAGGTGGTCGATTGCCTGCCTGTCGACAGGACTCCCGTCGATGCAGGCCTCCCCGGCCTCGGCCAGCAACTCGCGGATCCAGGCCTCGCGCTGCCCGAACTTCGTCATCGACGCGCCGATGATCGCAACGTCCATGCCCACCCCTCTCGGCGCGCCGTTGTGTTCGTTTCGGTCGGCCCTCCGCGCCCGGCAGACTCTTTTGGCGAGCCTAAATCGACAGGTACTTTAGGCAACCCTAAAGAATGCCGAGACAGACGATGGCACCCAGCGACGGAGACGTCTGCGTCATCATTCCGACGATCCGCGAGTACGAGTGTCTCCGGGCGTACCTGGAGAACGCCCGCGAGCACGGGTTCGACACGGACCGGTTGCACGTCGTCCTCGTCACGGAGGATTTCTGCGAGACGGCGGCGATGGAGCGGATGCTCGACGAGGAGGGCGTCTCGGGTGAGGTGTTCGATGGGACCCGCCGCGAGACGTGGTTCGACCGGCACGGGGCCGGCGAGTACGCCCATCTGGTTCCGGCAGCCAGCCACGCACAGACCTCCTTTGGACTGCTGTACCTGTGGGCCAACGACTTCGAGTACGGCGTCTTCATCGACGACGACACCCTCCCACATCCGGCATTCGACTTCTTCGGCCGGCACCTCCGGAACCTCCAGTATGAGGGGCCGATGGAGGCGGTCCGGTCGGACGAGCGGTGGGTGAACGTCCTCTACCAGAACGTCGACGAGCACGGCCTCTACCCGCGCGGGTACCCCTACAGCGCGATGGACGAGACCGTCGAGACCGACCGTATCGAGGTCGACGATGTCGTCGCCTCCCAGGGGCTGTGGACGAACGTTCCCGACCTGGACGCCGTCCGCATCCTGATGGACGGCGACCTGGACGGGCAGGCCCAGACCCGCACGAGCGCCGGCGACTTCGAGGGTGACTTCGTGGCTGCGGACGGGCAGTACCTCACCGTCTGCTCGATGAATCTCGCCTTCCGCCGGGAAATCGTGCCGGCCTTTTATCAGCTCCCGATGGACGACAACCCCTGGGACGTGGGCCGCTTCGACGACATCTGGTCGGGCGTCTTCCTCAAGCGTGCCTGTGACGTGCTGGGCAAGCAGATCTACAACGGATATCCGCTCTGTGAGCACAACAAGGCACCCCGGTCGACCTTCTCCGATCTCACCAACGAGGTCCACGGCCTCGAACTCAACGAGCACGTCTGGGAGATCGTCGACGGCGTCGGCGACGGGGCGAGCACCTACGCCGGGGTCTTCGAGGCGATGGGTCGAGAACTCGCCGCCGGCGACTTCGGGGACTACGAGAACGGCGCGTTCCTGAACTACGTCGGCGAGCACATGCTCGAGTGGCTGGACTGTCTCGAAACCCTGGACGCGACCGACAGCGCGCGGGCCAGCGTTACCGGCCTCGGAGACGACTGACATGACTGACGAACACAGCGACACGGACGGAACGGACAGGGGCGGAAAGAGACGGCTGTCTCGCCGGCGCTTCGTCGCCACGACGGCCCTGGTCGGGACCGGGGCGCTCGCGGGCTGTCCCGGGTCTACCGGTGACGGTGACGGCGGCGGAGGTGGTGACGGCAGCAGTGGCGGCGACGGAAGCGGTGGCGATGGCGGAACCCCGTCCGACCCTACCGCACTCGCTAACTTCCGTGGCTCCGGGCCGCTGGTCCAGCAACGCGACCCCCCCGGCGGCACGTCGATCACCGACCTCCCCGACCTCTCCGGGGAACTGACGCTGTACCTGGGCGGCGGCGAAGGGGGGCTGTACCTCGACCTCATCGAACGGTTCAAGAACGTCTACCCGGACTTCGAGGTCAGCACGACGCTCGACGCCTCGGCGAGTCTCGCCAACAGGATCATCGAGGAATCGGCGGCGGGAACGAGTCCGGCCGATCTGTTCATGGCGGTCGACGCGGGATCGCTCGGTGCCGTCGCCCGGGAGGGTGCGACCGTCTCCCTGCCAGCGGAAGTGACCGACGAGGTCCCCGAGAGCCTGCGGACCGACCAGTGGATCGGCTTTGCCGGCCGGGCCCGGGCCGTCCCCTACAACACGGAGGTACTGTCAGAGTCGGCGATCCCCGATACAGTCCAGGAGTTCCCGGAGGTTCCGGAGTTCGAGGACGCGTTCGGGTGGGCGCCGACCTACAGCGCGTTCCAGGCCTTCGTGACCGCGATGCGCGTGCTCCGCGGGCGCGACCAGACCAGGGAGTGGCTGCTGGCGATGCAAGACCACGGCGCCCTGCAGTTGAACGACGAGTTCCTCACGTCGAACGCCGTCGCCGACGGGGAAGTCGTGGCCGGACTGGCCAACCACTACTACGCGCTGCGCATCAAGAACGCCCGGCAGAACGCGCCCATCGACATCACGTTCACCACCAACGACGCCGGCGCGCTCATCAACACCTCGGGCGCGGAGATCATCCAGGGCACCGACAGCCAGGACCTCGCGGTGACGTTCCTGCGGCACCTCCTCTCCTCGGAGGCCCAGGAGTTTTTCGCCACGACGACCTTCGCCTACCCGACCGTCCCCGAGGTTTCGCCCGCCGGCGGCCTCCCCAGCATCGAGGAACTGAACCCGCCGGACATCGACCTCACGCAACTGGCCGACGTGGAACCGACACTCGAATTACTCAGGGAAACTGACGTCCTCTAATGGCGACGCCGGACGGCCGGACGTACCGCGGCGGATTCGGGCGGATACGCGAGTCGCTGCCCTCTCTGCTGACGGCCGTCTCGGTCCTGCTGGCGCTCGTTCTCCTCTCGCCGGTGGCGTGGGTGCTGTTGCGTGCCGGCGAGGTGGAGTCCGGCCGTGCCGCCTCGCTGTTGCTCGATCCCGATACGCTCCAGATCGTGGTGAACTCGCTCCTTCTGGTGGGGGTCGTCACGGGCGGGTCGTTGCTCGTCGGGGTGCCACTCGCCATCCTGACGGTCCAGACGGACCTCCCCTTCCGGCGGTTCTGGACCGTCGTTGCCGCCCTGCCGCTGGTGATCCCCAGCTACATCGGCGCGTTCGCGTTCGTCTCCGCTTTCGGTCCCCGCGGGGTTCTCCAGGGGATTCTCGCGCCCCTGGGAGTCGAGCGGATCCCAGCGATGTTCGGCCTCCTGGGGACGGCCGTCGTGTTGACGCTCTTCACGTACCCCTACGTCTACATCACCACCCGGGCCGCCCTGCTGTCTTTCGATGGGACCGTCATCGAGGCCGCACGGACGCTCAACCACAGCCGCTGGCAGGCGTTCTGGCGCGTGACGCTCCCGCAGATCAAGCCCGGCATCGCCGCCGGCGCTCTGCTGGTGGCGCTGTACACGCTGTCGGACTTCGGGACGCCACAGATCATGCGCTACG
>JAHENO010000238.1 GCA_018609945.1 Haloarculaceae archaeon
CAGCGACAGCACCGCGCCCGCGAGGACGTCCACCCCGATGGGAAGCGAGTCCTCGTCGACGTCGAAGGTCGCGGTGTGGTGGCCGCCGGGGTGGTCGGTGCCGATACAGACGTACCCCGCTACGCCGCCCTGCTCCTGGACGCGGCGCATCAGGTAGCTGGCGTCCTCGCTACCGCCCAGTTCGTCACGGCGGACCACGGAGTCGACGACCGCGTGATCGCCTGCCACCGCGGCGACAGCGTCGACCACTTCCTCGTCACTCGTCGCGCTCGGGGCCTGGCCGCCGTGTTCGACGGCGACCGAGCAGTCGTGCATCCCGGCGGCGCTTTCGAGCATCCGCTCGGCGTGCTCGCGGGTGTACTCCATGAGGTCGATCGTCGCGCCACGGACCTCCCCCTCGATGACGGCGCCCTCGGGGACGATGTTCGTCGCCGTCCCGCCCGCGACTTTGCCGGCGTTGACGCGGGTCGCGCCGTCCTCGTGGCGGGGAATAGCATACAGATTCTGGATGGCGGTCGCCATCGCCTGGACGGCGTTGCGTCCGCGGTTGGGGTGGCCGCCAGCGTGGGCACTCTCGCCGGTAAAGCGCGCCTCGAAGTGGCTCACCGCGAGGAAGTCGTCGATACCCGCGACGACCTCGCCGGTCGGGTGGTCGAGGCCGACGTGCACAGCAAGGAGGGCGTCGACGTCGTCGAGGTGGCCGCTCTCGGCGATGGGCTCGCCGCCGGCGATCCGCTCCTCGGCGGGCTGGAAGATGACTTTGAACGTTCCCCGGAAGTCGCTCTCCGCGATTGCCCGGAGGACGCCCAGCCCGATCGTCGCGTGGGCGTCGTGACCGCAGGCGTGCATCGCGCCCTCGTTGACCGACCGGAAGCCCTCGCGTGCGGGGAGGTGCTCGGGGTCGTCGCTCTCCTCGCGCGGGAGGCCGTCGATGTCGACGCGGAGCGCGACCGTCGGTCCCTCGCCGCGGTGGAGGACCGCGATGGCGCCGGTGTAGCCCCCCTCGAGTTCCCCGAGGACGTCCTCCGGAGCGCCGGCCTCGCTGGCGCGGTCGTGCCAGTCCGCGATGGTCTCCCCGTCGGGCACCGCGGCCCGCGATTCGGTGGCGAGCGCGTCGCGCCCGACGTACAGTTCGTCGACGCCGATCTCCCCGAGTTCTTCGACGATCCGTGCGGTCGTGTAAAACTCACACCAGGCGGGCTCGGGACGCCGGTGGAGGTCCCGCCGGAGCGACTGGAGCCACTCCGCTGAGGGGGTCGTGTCCATGTCCGAGCGACGAGGGCCGTCTTCATATATCCCGCGGGGCGTCCGCGGAAACGGGCTGCCGGCGGACGGTCAGCGGCTGTCGGGGCCGCGCACCTGCTCGACCTCGGCACTGAGGTGGACGCTGTCCGGGAACGACCGGCCGGCGACCTCGCGGGCGAACTCGTCGTGACCCACGATCTCGACGGTCCGCGTGTAGACGGTGTAGGACCAGGAATCGAAGGTGTCCGCGGAGCCGACGCGCTTGTACAGGGGCACCCGCAGTTCGGTCGGGGGCTTCGGGTGCGGGCCTTTCAGTTCGGCGCCCTTCCGTGTCGCCGTCTCCTTGATGTCCGTGACGACCGCGTCGAGTGCGTCTCTGTCCCCGCTCTGGAGGCGGAGTTTCGTCACGAACGGCATGATAGGGTCTGGACGGCCGGGCGTCAAAACCCATTCGCTTCCTGTTTCCGGGTCGCTCCGACATTCTCTTTACGCGTGGCCGAGTAGCGCCGACAATGATAGAGGCCACGAGCGCGGGAGCCATCCTCTTCCGGGATACTCGTGGTCGGCGGGAGTACCTCCTCCTGAAGAGCCGCCCCGGCGACTGGGAGTTTCCCAAGGGCGGCGTCGAGGGCGACGAGGAACTCCAGCAGACCGCAATCCGCGAGGTGAAAGAGGAGGCCGGAATCGACGACTTCCGGCTCATCGACGGCTTCCGCGAGGACTACGACTACGTGTTCGAAGCACAGGGCAAGACGATCCACAAGACGGTCCACCTGTTCATCGCCAGGTCCTACGAGGCGTCGGCCGAACTCTCCGAGGAACACCGCGACATGCAGTGGCGCGACTACGAACAGGCGATCAACACCGTCACCCAGGACGGTCCCCGCGAGATCCTCGAGGAAGCCCACGACTTCCTCGACGAGAAATTCGAGGAGGGGGAGTGATCGCTCAGGAGCGGTCGCCCCGGGTCGGTCCCGGACCGGGTGATTCGGACTGTCTTCGCCGTCACCGTACGGATCGACGAGTCGTCGGTCGATAACGTTCGCCGCTCGATGGCGCGTCTTCGGCACCCTTTAGCGGATCCATACCCTACCAGGAACAGATGGTAGTGGCGACGACGGACGCAGTGATTGCGACGGTCGTGCTGGCGGCTGTGACACTCAGTTTCCCCTGTTTCCTCTACGGCGCCTACATCGTCATCGACAACGATCCCGTGACCTGGAGCGTGCTGACGAGGCACCTCAAGTTCATCGTGACCGGCCTCGCCCTGACGACGGTGCCGATGGTGACCTGGATGATTCCCCGCCTGTTCGACCAGTTCAGCGGCGCCGCGCTCGTCCACGCGTTCCTCGGACTCCAGGCCTACGCCATGCTCACCTTCGGCGGGACCGGCATCGTCCGCATCTTCAGGGCCAAACGGGAACACGACCTCTACCACGACTACGACGAGGAGGTCCTCTTGGATGAGATCGGCACCGAGAACATGACCCACTGGCGCCGGCGCCTCAGGATCGGCGTGTTCGGCTACGTCTTCTTCTGGCTGCTCACCTACGCCGTCGGTGTCTTCCGGTACCTGACGCGGTACGTCATCGCGTGAGCGAACCGCTGTCCTGGCCGGCTGCCGGTGTGGCTTCTCTCAGTCTCCGTCCCCGGGGCTGAACGACCAGATGCGCTCCATGAAGGGAATCTGCTCGTCGGGGTCGGCGTCGACGTCGACGCCCTCCTGTTTGAGGTGGGCGGTGCGGCGTTCCCACTCCTCGACCTCGGGGTCGCCGGTCACCGTCTCCACGTAGGTGTCGAGGTCCTCGGCCTCGAGGACACAGACCGCGATGTCGTCCCGAAGGTAGAGTTCGAAGTCGATCACGCCGCCACGGGCCATGGCGTCTTTCACGCCCTCGGGTACCTCGTCGTGGATGTCGACGTACTCCTCGCGGTGGTCTGGGTCGATGCGCTGGACGTAGACGGCGCGTTCCGTGTCACCCATACCCGCCGACTCAGCGCGAGCGGGGATAAAATCTGCCGTGACTGTTGTCGGTATCCAGTATTCCGACTGGATGTGTGACATTCACAAGCAATTTTTCACAAGAGCGCAAAAGTTTTAAGGGAGGCTCATCCCAACCCGGGTGCATGTCTGGTAATAACAGGCAGGTGGCACGGCGTCGCTTTCTGACACTCGCGGGTGCAGCTGGCACCGTCGCACTGGCAGGTTGTGGCGGCGATGGTGGAGATGGTGGCGGCAGCGACGGTAGCGATGGCGGCGATGACGGGGGCAGTGACGGTGGAGACGGGGGCAGTGACGGTGGAGACGGCGACGACATGGACGGAGACGACGGCGGGTCGACGGACGGCGAGTCCCCCGCGGTCGAACAGGTCGGGTACACCTCGTACGTACGGGGTGGGTCGTGGATCACCGCCTACGTCGAGGCGGCACAGTTCTACGCCGAGGACAGGGGCATCGACCTGGACGTCCGGCCGAACCAGCAGGACGCATCGAAGCAGGTCCAGGACATCCGGGACTTCACGAACCAGGGCTACGACGGCATCATCGTCGGTGTCTGGCAGACCGGCGCCGCCGAGGGTGCCATCGGTGACGCGCTTGACGCCGATATCCCGGTGTTCGCGACCAACGCCGACACCTCGAACCCGGACATCCCGATGTACGTCGGGTTCTCGAACTACGACGGCGGCGCGAGTTGCGCCGAGCAGATGATCCGGTTCCTCGAGGAGCAACGGTCCGGCCAGGATCCCTGGCAGGTACTCAACGTCCGGGGCATCCAGGGCAACCAGTCCGCGAACCAGCGCAGCCAGGGCTTCCTGGACGTGATGGCCGAGGAGGACCGCGTCGAGGTGCTCACGACGATCAACGGCGAGTACGCCCGTGACGTGGCCCAGAACAAGGTCCAGCAGTGGGTCAACAACAACCAGCGGCCCGACGGCATCTACTCGGGGAACCTCTCGATGGGGCTTGGGGTCGTCTCGGCCCTGGATAACCTCGGGGAACTGTACCAGCGCGGCGAGGACGAACACATCGTGCTCACCCAGATGGACGGCAGCCCCGAGGTCAACCCTGCCGTGGCCGATGGGACCATTGACGCGGCCGTCGACCAGCCCAACTACTTCTACAACCCCATCGCGATGCGGTACCTGATCGACTACGTCGAGCAGGGTCCGGAGGTGATTCCCGAGGTCGGCTCCACGGTTACCTCGGACGACCTCACCATCGAATCGGGGATGCACAAGGGCGTCGAGATGTGGAGCGAACCGATCTGGGAGCCCGGCGAGATCCGCGAGCAGAACGGTCACCCCTGGTTCCGGACCAACAGCATCGTCATCACCGAGGAGAACGCCGACGAACCGTTCCTCTGGGGCAACGTCTGGGGCCAGTAACGCCGGCACACGCGACAGTCACCCCAGCCACCACAACTTATAAGATAGCCAGTCGACGCACACGACCATGAGTACGCTAGATGGATTCGCCGGCGGCCTCTTCGAGTCCAGGGACGACTTCGTGTTGACGCTGCTGGATAACATGATCTGGCCGATCCTGGCGCTGGTCATCCTCGCAGTATATCTGCTCGTTCCCCAGACCCTGCAGAACGTCAGGAGCGTCCGACTCATCATGTGGTCGGCCGCCCCGCTCGCGTTGCTGGTGCTCGCCGAGAGTCTGTGTCTGCTCTCGGGGCACTTCGACCTCTCGATCGGGTCCATCGCCGGTTTCTCGGCGATGGTCTCGGGGATGGTGCTGGCGAACTGCCCCTCCTGCTGGGGGCTCACCACCAACCCCTGGATCGGGTTCGCACTGATATTCACCATCGGCGCCCTGATCGGCGTCTTCAACGGTGTGATGGTCGCGCGGTTCAACGTCAACCCGTTCCTGCAGACGCTCGCGGTGCTTATCATCTTCCAGGGCGGGAAGACGGCGCTGAACACCCAGCCGATCTCCGGGCTGCCGTCGACGTATCTCTTTCCGGGCGGAACCGCCGACTTCGCCATCGGGGTACTCGTCGTCGCGTTCGTCCTGTTCGGGGTGGTGATGCGCTACACCCCGTTCGGCCAGGCAGTGTACGCCCTGGGCAGCGACAAGGACTCCGCGCTCGAGGTGGGTATCAGGACCGACCGCGTCATCATCGCCGTCTACACCATCAGCGGCGTCCTCTCGGCCTTTGCCGGCCTCCTTCTGACCGGATTCGTGGGCGTGGTGCCGCCGCTGATCGGCGAGGGGCTGGTCTTCCAGGCGTTCGCCGGGGCGGTCATCGGCGGGATCAGCCTCTTCGGTGGCCGCGGCAAGGTCACCGGCGCCCTCGGGGGCGTCCTGCTGATCGCGCTCATCCAGTCGGCGCTCAACAACAGTGCCGCCATCGAGGCCACCCAGATCCAGTTCTTCAACGGCGTCGTGCTGTTGATCGCAATCCTGCTGTACAACACGCGGACCTCGATCCGCGGTCGCATCCTCGCGAGTGGTGCCCAATGAGCGTCGACGACGCGGCCGAGGAGACACCCGATACGGGCAGCGAGGGGGAGGCCGTGGCCGACGCCCGTGACGTCGGGGACGTGCCCGTGGCCGGGACCGGCGAGGTCAAACTCGAGATCGAGAACGTCCACAAGCGCTTCGGGCGCGTGGTCGCGCTGCAGGGCGTGAATCTGGACATCTACGAGAAGGAGGTGTTCGCGCTGGTCGGCGACAACGGCGCCGGCAAGAGCACGCTGATGAACATCATCAGCGGCGTCCACGAACCGACCGAGGGAACGGTTCGCCTCGACGGCCGCGAGATCGCGTTCACCAACCCGAGCGACGCCCGCGAGGCCGGCGTCGAGACGGTCTACCAGGACCTGGCCCTGATGGACGACCTCGACATCGCGACGAACATCTTCATGGGGCAGTTCCCCCAGCGGAAGATCGGGCCTTTCGGCTTCATCGACTGGGACGAGACCCGGGAGCAGGCCCGCCACATCGTCCACGACCGCCTCGGTCGCACCGAGATCGACATCGACACCGAGGTCCAGTTCCTCTCGGGCGGGCAACGCCAGCTCGTCGCTGTCGCGCGCACGCTCGCGTTCGACCCCGACGTGATAATCCTCGACGAACCCACGAGCGCCCTCTCGGTCGACGCGGCCGACCTCGTCCACCGGACTATCGAGTACCTCCGGGAGGAGGAGGGCATCACCGTCATCATCGTCAGCCACAGCATCGAGGACGTCCTCCAGATCGCCGACCGCATCGGCGTCCTCTACCAGGGGGTGCTCGTGGACGTGACGGTCCCAGAGGAAGCGAGCCTCGAATCGCTGACAGACCTCATGACGACCGGGACCTACGGCGACTGACCACCACCTTCACTCCCGACTGCCAGCGCCCTCTCACTCCCCGTCGAAGACGCCCATCGCCACCCACGCGTTGTTGACCGGGTGGTAGCCGGGTTCGACCACCGGCCCGTGGTTGGGGCCGTCACGGTCGTGTTCGCGGGTCAGCCGCTCGTACCAGTTGCCGTACTTCGGATTGATGAAGTGCTCTTCGGCGTAGTCCCAGAGCCGGTCGTACCACTCGCCATACGAGTCGTCGACCGCGTCCGCGAGCAACGCGGCGGCGCCGATGGCCTCCGTGACCGGCCAGGAGTACTTGTCCGGATTCACGGGCGTCCCGTCCGCCTCCGCGGTGTAGTAGAACCCACCGTGGTCGTCGTCCCAGCCGACCGCGAGAGCGGTCTCGAACAGTTCCTCTGCCCGGTCGGGGAGCCACTCCCGGTTAGTGTGCTCGTACAGCAACAGGAGGAGCTTTGTCCACTCGACGTGGTGGCCCGCCTGGTAGCCCCACGGCCGGAACTGGTGGTCCGGGTCGTCGCGGTTGTACTCGCGGTCGGGCGTCCAGTCGGGATCGAAGTGCTCCCAGAGCTTGCCGTCGGTGGCGGCGGCGACGGCGCGGGTGAGGCTGTCGGCGATGGTCAGCGAGCGGTCGAGGAAGCGGTCCTCGCCGGTCGCCTCGTAGGCCGCGAGCATCGCCTCGCAGGTGTGCATGTTCGCGTTCTGGCCCCGGTATGTGTCGAGCGTCGACCAGTCCGGCGTGGCCTCGGTGGCACACAGCCCGTGCTCGGACTCCCAGAAGTGCTCGTCGATGATGTCGTAGGCGCGCTCGACGTGCTCGCGTGCGCCAGGCAGGCCGGCCTGGTGGGCCCGCGCGCCGGCCAGCATGACGAACGCGTGGCCGTAGCAGTACCGGGTGGCGTCGGCCGTCTCGCGGCCGTCGAGTATCCAGTCGTAGCCCTCCTGTTCGGCGTCCCAGTGGCCCGATTCGAGGAACGCCAGCCCGTGTTCGGCCGCCGGTCGACACCAGTCGGGGCCGTCGAGCATCGCCCCGAGGGCGAAGTTGTGGATAAAACGGGTCGTGGCGACGATGTGTTTGGTCGCCCCGTCGTAGACGTGGCCGCGGCGTTCGTCGAGTTGACCGACGTACCCCCCGAGGTGGGTGTCGACGCAGGTCGGGTAATAGAAGTTCAGCACCGACCGGAGCTGTCCGCGCAGGGCCCTGTCGTCGCGGTAGTAGCCCGTCATGGGCGAGCGTTCTCGCCCCCGCAATATATAGCCGCCGGGCGGTTCTCGCGGTTCTGTTCGTCTCCTTCCCCGGCCTCAGACGGCCGGCATCACCTCGTCGCCGAACAGTTCGATGCCCGTCGTGTCCGGGTAGTCGAGGAACATCAGTTGCAGTTTCTCGAACCCGAGCCCGCGGATGTGTTCGATCCGCTCGGCCACCTCCGCAGGGGTGCCGATCAGCATCTGCCCCTTCTCCCAGGCGTTCTCGGCGGTCAGCCGGTCGTCGATGTCCTCCTCCTCGCCCCAGGGAAGCGGGAAGATTTCCTCGCAGGCTGCCGCCAGCGCCGCCTCGGACTCGCGAACCAGGACGTGTGCGAGCCACGACCGCTCGATTTCGTCGGGATCGCGGCCCTCCTCGCGGAGGTACTCGTCGAGTTTCTCGGCCTTGAACTCTACCGGGGGGCCGCGGTTGCGCCCGCTGATCTCGACGTTCCACTCGTCGGCGTGACGAGCGGTCACGCGCAACATCCGCGGCCCCGCCCCGCCGATGGCGATGGGCGGCGCCGGCTCCTGGAGGGGTCTGGGCTCGTTGTACGCGCCGTCGATGGTGTAGTGTTCGCCCTCGAAGGTGGGCTCCCCGTCGGTGAACATCCGCCGGATGACCGTTAGTCCCTCGTCGAGCATGTCGATCCGGGTGTCGATGTCGGGGAAGTCGTACCCGTACCGCGCGTGTTCCTCGCGGTGCCAGCCACAGCCCAGCCCCAGGCGGACCCGTCCGCCGGAGAGGTGGTCGACGGTCGTCGCCATCTTCGCCAGCAGGGCCGGGTTGCGGTAGGTGATCGAGGAGACCAGCGACCCCAGGTCGACGTCGTCGGTGCGCTCGGCCAGCGCCGAGAGCAGCGTCCAGACCTCGTACTCCTCGTGGTGGGGGCCGAGCATGAAGTGGTCGGGCGCCCAGAGGCCGCCAAAGTCCGCATCGACGACCGCGTCGACGCCCGCCATCACCGTCTCGCGGTCGAGGCGTTCGAGCATCGGGTAGTCACGGTGGACCCCGTCGCCGGGGTAACACGCCACCATCCAGTCGAACTGCATGGTACCTGATGCGTCCCCACGGGCAAACGCTTTGTCCCCTCTGTCGTCTCTCGGGCGGTGTCAGCTACACGCGCCAGCCCCGCAAGCATTTGTCACCCCTGCGAGTATGGCCGCGCATGAGCGAGTGGATCGACCTCACCCAGACCCTGGCCGAGGATAGTCCGACGCTGCCGCCGCTCCATCCGAAACCGGAGTTCGAGGACTACGCCACCCACGAGGAGGACGGCTACAACTCGACGATTCTCCACCTCGAGACCCACTGCGGGACGCACATGGACGCCCCCACCCACTTCATGCCCAAAGACGAGTACCGCACCATCGAGGAGATCACCGTCGACGAGATGATTGCCGAGGGCGTGATCTGCGATTTCTCGCACAAAGAACCCGGCGAGGGTGTCTCCCGCGAGGAACTGGCCGAACAGGCCGAGGCGTACGACCTCTCGGCCGGGGAGTACCTCATCTGGGACTGCGGGATGGCGCCTGCAGACACCGACGAGTACCTCACGAACTTCGTCTACCCCGAGAAGGGCGCCGCCGAGTACATGGCCGAGACCGACATCGCGTGTTTCGCCATCGACGCGCTCTCCGCCGACGAACCTGGCGCGACCCTCGAGGAACACGACGTGCATTACACGCTGTTACCGGCGGACATTCTCATCGTCGAGGGCGTGGCGAACCTCTCCGCGGTCGAGCCCGGTCGGTACGACGTCATCTGTACGCCCATCCCCTACCGGAATCGCGACGGGTCGCAGGTGCGACTGCTCGTGCGTCCCCAGGGGTAGGGAACGGCAGGGGTCGTGGCTCGGTCGGGCGGGAGTTTTCGCCACGCGAGTTTTTAGTGCCCCCCTCACGAGTGTAGGGGTGTGCCACCGACCATCACGAGCGTCGAGAACTTCGAGTTCTCCTACGAGATCGAGGACGTAGGGACCGACGGACACGGGTTCAACCTGGTCTATGAGCCGGGGTCGACGACCGAGCGGGCCCTCTTCGCGGTCAGGGTACACACCGACGCCGGCGTCACGGGCGAGTACGTCGGCGGCAACTCCCCGGGGGCCGCACAGATCAACACCATCGCGGACTACCTCGTCGGAAAGGACGCGCTCGCCCGCGAACGCCACTGGAGCGAACTCAAGCGGGCCCTCCGGAAGTACGACCGGATGGGAATCGGACCGCTGGACATCGCACTCTGGGACCTGGCGGGCAAGCACCACGGCGCGTCGATCAGCGAACTCCTGGGGCAGTACCGGACGCGGGTGCCCGCGTACGCCTCGACCTACCACGCCGACGACAGCGGCGGACTCGACTCCCCCGAGGCGTACGCGGATTTCGCCGAGACGTGTCTGGACATAGGCTATCCGGGATTCAAGATCCACGGCTGGGGCGGGAGCGACGCGGCGCGGGACATCGAGCGCGAGATCGAGACCGTCCACGCCGTCGGCGAGCGGGTCGGCGACGAGATGGACCTGATGCTCGACCCCGCCTGCGAGTACGAGACCTTCGGGGACGCCCTGAAGGTGGGGCGAGCCTGCGACGAACACGGCTTCTTCTGGTACGAGGACCCCTACAGGGATGGAGGCATCTCCCAGCACGCTCACTCGCGCCTGCGGGAGCGCCTGGAGACGCCGCTACTCCAGACAGAGCACGTCCGGGGGCTCGAACCGCTGACGGACTTCGTCGCCGCGGCGGCCACGGACTTCGTCCGCGCGGACCCCGAGTACGACGGGGGCATCACGGGCGCGATGAAACGCGCCCGGATCGCGGAGGGATTCGGACTGGACGTGGAGTTCCACGCGCCCGGCCCGGCACAGCGCCACTGCATCGCGGCCACGCGCAACGCCAACTACTACGAGATGGCACTGGTCCACCCCGACTGTGCGACCCCGGAGCCGCCGGTCTACGCCGACGGGTACCTCGACGAACTCGGGGCCGTCGACGACGAGGGATACGTCGCGGTTCCCGACGGGCCGGGCCTGGGCGTCGAGTACGACTGGGACTTCATCGAATCCCGCCGCAGCGGCACCCTCTACACCTACGAGTGAGCCAATGACCTACCGCGCAGGCATCATCGGTGCCGGCGGCATCGCGGGCATGGGCATCCTGGGGATGCACGACGCCGAGGACATCGGGGAGAAGAAGTTCCGCGCGAGCCACGCCGGCGGCTACGCCGCCCACGACGGCGTCGAACTGGCCGCGGTCGCGGACGTCGACGAGGAGCAACTCGGGACGTTCTGTAGTGCCTGGGACATCCCCGAGGCTGGACGGTACACCGACCACACCGAGATGCTCCGCGAGGCGGACCTCGACCTGGTCTCGGTGTGTACGCCGTCCCTGCTCCACAGGGACCCGGTGGTCGACGCCGCCGAGATCGGCGACCCCGACCTGGTGTGGTGCGAGAAGCCCATCGCCGCCTCCGTGACGGAGGCCGAGGAGATGATCGCGGCTTGCGACCGCGAGGGCGTCGAGTTGCTCGTCAATCATTCTTTTCGGTTCACGGAGAAACTCCAGCGGTTGCGGGAACTGGTGGCCGAGGGCCTGCTCGGGGAGGTCCACTCCGTCTCCGCGAACTTCCGGATGGAACTGATGCGCAACTCCACCCACCTGCTCGATACGGTGGTGTACCTGCTGGACGCCCGCGCCGAGCGGGTCGCGGGGTACGTCACCGGCGAGAACGAGGCCGTCGACGCCCTCGAGGCCGACCGGCGCGTCGACGACGCCGGCGGCGGCGGGTTCGTCGTCACGCGCGAGGGCACGTTCGTCACCGTCGACTGCACCATCCCCCGCGAGGCGTCGTCGATGAGCTACCAGTTCCTCGGCAGCGAGGGCAAACTCTACCTCAACAACGACGACGGCGAGTGGCGCTACTGGCGCCTGGACGACGGCGACCACGTCGAGGCCGACCTGCCCGGCATCGAGAGCGCGTGGTCCTGGGACGTCGACTACGAGGAGGCGTTCCCCAACGCCGTGGGGCACATCCTCGAGGTGCTCGACGGCGAGGCCTCGAACCCCTCGACCGGCCGCGAGGCGAAACGCTCACTGGAGATCATCGTCGCCTTCTACGTCTCCGAGTACACCGGCTCGCAGGTGTCGGTCCCGCTGGCCGAACCGCTCCGGGACGTCCGGATCACCTCCT
This sequence comes from Haloarculaceae archaeon, assembly GCA_018609945.1. GTDB lineage: Archaea > Halobacteriota > Halobacteria > Halobacteriales > Haloarculaceae > SW-9-67-25. The sequence goes on from JAHENO010000238.1 coordinate 11,990, forward strand.
GGTAGCCCGGACCTGGGACCGGCCATCCCCGGTCTCGTTACCCGTCCCAGGACTCGCCACTCGCCAGGTCGATTTCGCTGTCGAGTTTCGAGGACGGACAGACGTCTTCGAGGTCACACTCCCCGCAGTCGGGATTGCGAGCCGAGCAGACCGCGCGCCCGTGGCTGATGAACAGGTGGGTAATCCCGCGCCACTCCGATTCGGGCACGAGGTCCATCAGATCCTCTTCGATCCGTTCGGGCCGGTCGTTGTCGGTCAGGTCGAGGCGCTTCGCGAGGCGCTGGACGTGCGTGTCGACCACGACGCCCTCGACGACGTCGTGGCCGTGCTGGAGAACGACGTTGGCGGTCTTGCGGCCCACACCGGGGAGGTCCGTCAGGTCGCCCATCGTGTCGGGCACCTCGCCGCCGTGTTCCTCGACGATCTGCTGGCACGCCTCGCGGATGTAGCCGGCCTTGTTGTTGTAGTAGGTGATCGAGTCGATGTCCGCGGCCAGTTTCTCCTGGTCGGCCGCGGCGTAGTCCTCGGCGGAGCGGTACTTCTCGAAGAGGTCGGCCGTGACGGCGTTGACGCGCTCGTCGGTACACTGTGCCGAGAGCACGACCGCCACGAGGAGTTCCAGCCTGTTCGAGAAGTTCAGCGAGATGGTCGCGTCGGGGTAGGCCTCCTGCAGGCGGTCGACGACTTCGGCTGCCTGTTCTTCGCGCGTCTCCAGCGGTGTGCCCATACCCGTGGGTGCGTCCCATCGCCTATCAGGAGTTCGGTTACAATCGTCGGCGACGGGAGTTCGGTCGGCGCGTCGCGGCGGCGGCACGGCACGCCCGTCACGAGTCGAAGGGGTCGTCGAACCACTCTTCCAGGAATCCCAGCAAGACTGCGGCGAACGCGGAGTCGACGCTCCAGAACGCGATCTCCTGGGTCCCCTCGGCGACGTCGGTCGAGGAGAAGACGCTCAACAGCATCGTCCGCCGGTCGACCAGCAGGACCCGCGCGGTCCCGACGTCGGGGTCGCGCTCGTCCGGCACGCGGTAGGTGTCGAAGCCGCGCTCGCGGGCGGCCTCACGGACTGCGGGGGTGGAACTCGCGACGATGACTTCCAGCCCGTCGTCCCTGGCGGTCGCGAGCGTGTCGAGGACTGTCTCGTCGAGCATCGACGGGTCGGCGACCGCGTAGAGCAGTCGCTCCTCGGCGACGTCGGCGAGTTCGGCCACCCGCGAGGTGACCGCGTCCTCGCCCTTGACCAGCCAGATGGCCTCGCTCTGTTCGGTCTCCGCGCGCGTGTCCCGCACGGTCTCCAGATAGTCGAACGTCTCCGCGCCGGTCTCGGCCAGCCTGTCGAGCAGGCGGGTCCGGGCCTGCTCCAGCGTCACCGGCCGGTAGACCGTCGGCGTCGACTGTCTCGTCTCGACGAGGCCGCGCTCCTCTAAGCGCTCGGCGGCGCCGTACACCTGCGACCGGGGCACGTCGGCCACCTCGCTCACCTCGCTCGCCGATGCACTGCCCAGTTTCTGCAACGCCAGGAACACCCGCGCCTCGTAGGTCGTCAATCCCAGTTGGGTGAGCCCCTCGATGGCTGCCTCGTCGTCCATCTCGGTCATCGTCTGCACCCGCCTGCCGGCGATCCGGTCTGCAAAATTGTTTGTAGGGGCATACTAACAGCTCGTTGATGGGAGAAGCGCGCGAGAACGTTTAAACCCGGTGATATGGGACAGCCGAGGCGAAACGGTTTATCGGCTGGGCCGTCACGGGGATGTATGTCCTTGCGCCGGATTCTCCGTGGCGAGGTCCCCCACGAGCGGCTGGTGGAGGTGGGTGCCGAGGTGGCGGGGCGCTACGGCGAACCGGTGCAGTCGGTCGAGTCCCTGGAGGCGGACAACTGGCTGTCGACGCCGTGTGTGGTCAACGACCAGTGGTTCGTGAAGGTCATCACGGGCCAGAACGCGCTCGTTCACGCCCTGCTCACGACGGGTCGGAACCTGGGGGCGCTGTCGAGCCGGTCCGAGGGCTTTTTCGAGTACGTCCAGACCCCCCTGGGGATGGCCGAACACGAACTGGCGGCGACCCGGCGGATGCGCGAGTTGGGCGTGAACGCCCCCGAACCGCTGGAGGCCTTCGACCACGAGGGCTCCGGCGTGCTGGTCCTAGAGTATCTCCCGGCGTTCGAACCCCTGGACGCCCTGGACGGGCGGGAGGCCGAGGGGATCGCGCCCGCGCTGTTCGACGCACTCGCGCGGATGCACGATGCGGGACTGGTCCACGGGGACCTCCGGTCGGAGAACGTCCTCGTCGTCGACGGCGAACCGTACTTCATCGACGCGACGACCGTCCGCGAGAACGCCATCGAGGAGGCCCGGGCGTACGACCTCGCCTGTGCGCTCGCCGCGCTGGAACCGCTGGTCGGCGCCGGAACCGCCGTCGAGACCGCCCTCGAGAGTCACGGGCCGGAGGCGCTGCTGGACGCTGATAGCTTCCTCGATTTCGTCAACATCCGCCCGGACCACGACTTCGACGCTGCCGCAGTTCGCGCCGCGATCACGAAAACCGTCGAGTGACTACTCGGCGTCGGCGGGCACGTCGAAATCGTGGAAGTGCTCGCCTTCCTCCTTGCTGAGGATGTCCAGGGCGGCCGCGCCGCCGTCGCCAGCCGAGATGATTGCCTGCCACTCCTGGTCGCGGACCATCGCGCCCGTCGCGTAGGCGTTCGCGACGCTCGTTTCCATGCTCAGGTTCACCGAGACGGTGCCGTCGTCGTCGAACGCACAGCCCAGTTCCTCCGCGAGGTCCCTGTTCGCACCGGTCGCCAGCACTAGGTATGTCGCGCTGTGGCCGCCCTCATCGGTGGTGACGACGAACTCGCCGTCGCCACCCTCGACGCCCGTCACCTCGGCGTCGTGGCGCTGTACGCCGAACTCCTCGACCTGCTCGCGAGACTGCTCGATGAAGGCCGTTCCGTCCACGCTCTCGATACCGAGATAGTTGAACAGGTGTGCCTTGTGCACCCACGTCTCGTCCGTGTCGAAGACGACGGTTTCGAGTCCGTTCTTCGCCGTGAACAGGCCGGCCGACAGCCCTGCGGGGCCGCCACCGACGATTGCGACGTCCGTCATGCCCACTGCTATACGGTCGCCGGTTTGATAAAGGCCCGGCAGTCGAGTACCCGACCGTCAGATGCTCTCCGTCGGGACCTCACTCGAGCAGTTCTCGGGTCTTCCGGTGGCGATACCGGAACATGGGTTCGAATCCGACGACGGCCAGCGGGCCGAGGGCGTCGCCGAGGCCACCCAGCGGGAGTTCGTATTCGACGTGGTCGCGGACGATGGTCGTCCCGCCGTCGGCGTAGAACGTGTGGGTGTGGACCCACTCGTCGAAGGGACCGTCGGTCATGATATCGCGGAAGTACGCCGACCCCGCTGATTCGTCGCGCGCGGTGATCTCCGAGACCCAGGACTGGCGGGGGCCGACGCCGAACGGCCGGACCGACGATTCGACGACCGAACCCGCCTCGAGGACGTCCGGGTCGGGCTCGCCGTCCGGGCCGCGGGCCGACTCTATTTCGAGGTTCATCCACCCGGGCGTGAGCGCGACCAGTCCGCGTTCGTCGGAGTGGAAGTCCCAGACGTCCTCGAACGGGGCGACGACGCGGCTCGACCGCGTGTAGGTAGGCATGACCAGTCCTATGGCCGAGCGCCGGATAATCCCACCGACGGGCGTCCGAGACGGCCCGGGTGGACATATAGTCAGGCTCAAAGGCCCGGCCTCCTAACGGGAGACAGATGGAGCGAGCGCGCGGCGACGGGCGTCGTGACCGGTCGGGAGCGACCGGCCTCGTCAGGGGACGCGAAGTCGCCGACGCGCCGGTCCGGTCGTTTCTCTCCGCGGTCGAGACGCCGCGGTTCGCCTGGAGCGACGCCACGACGACGATCGTCGCTGGCGGGAGCGCGGCGACGATCCGTGCGGACGGGCCGGACCGGTTCGAGCGGGTCCGCGAGGCCGGTACTGCCATCTTCGATGGCTTCGACACGCCGGAGTCGCTGCCGGTCGGTGCGTCCCCGCGGCTGTACGGCGGCTTCGCCTTCCACGAGGCGCACACAGACCCCCCGGCAGGCGAGACCTGGAACGGCTTTCCCGGCGCCTCGTTCGTGCTCCCGGCGGTGCAGCTCTCGCTGACGGCCGACGGCGCGTGGCTGACCGCCGCCGCGACCGGTACCGACGCCGAACGGCGCGTCGGCGCCCGACTGGACCGCTGGGAACGGCGCCTGGAGGCTCTCCCCGAACTCGTCCTGTCGGGGGCGCCTGGTATCAGCCGGGAACATCCCACGCCCTCCCGCGAGGGGTGGCGCCGACAGGTGGTCGACGCGGTCAGGAAAATACGCGCGGGCGACCTGCGCAAGGTCGTCCTCGCACAGGAGTTGCGCGCCGACCTCGCGGGGCCGGTCGACGTTGCCGGCGCGCTCACGGAACTCAGTGACGTCTATCCGGGCTGTTACCGCTTCCTCGTCGAACCCGACGGCGGCGGCACGTTCTTCGGCGCCACGCCCGAGCGCCTCGTCTCACTCAGTGACCGCACGGTCAAGACGGAGGCGCTCGCCGGGTCGACCGGCCGCGGCGAGACCACCGACGAGGACGAGTGGCTCGCCGCCGAGTTGCGCGGTAGCGAGAAGGATGTCCACGAGCACGAACTGGTCGTCGACGCGATCCGCGGCCAGCTCGACCGTGTGGCCGACAAAGTCGTGACCGGCGACCGGTCGGTCCGCAAGCTGGCGACCGTCCAGCACCTCCAGACGCCGGTCCGGGCCGAACTGGCCGGCGAGGAGCACGTCCTCTCGCTGGTCGAGGCGCTGCACCCGACGCCAGCAGTCGGTGGGCTGCCGCCGGACGCCGCGTTGCGGACCATCCGCGAGACCGAGACGTTCGACCGCGGGTGGTACGCCGCGCCGGTCGGCTGGTTCGACGCCGACGGCGACGGCACGTTCGCGGTGGCGATCCGGTCGGCGCTGGCCAGGGACCGCACGGCGACGCTGTTTGCCGGCGCCGGTATCGTCGCCGACAGCGACCCCGACGTCGAGTGGGACGAACTGAAACTGAAGTACGGCCCGATGCGCGACGTGCTGGAATGACGGCACCGAACCGCAACACCCTGTGGGGCGAGATACTCGTCGAGGAACTCGCGGCCGCCGGCCTATCGGCGGCCTGCGTCTCGCCGGGCAGCCGGTCGACGCCGCTGACGGTCGCACTCGCCGAGCACCCCGACGTGACGGTCTACTCGCACCTCGACGAGCGGTCGAGCGCCTTCTTCGCGCTCGGGCGGGGCCGACGGACCGGACGGCCCACTGCCGTCGTGTGTACCTCGGGGACGGCGGCGGCAAACTTCCACCCCGCGGTCCTGGAAGCCAGCGAGGCGCGCGTTCCGCTGCTCGTTCTGACCGCCGACCGACCGCCGGAACTCCGGGACAGCGGCGCCAACCAGACCACCGACCAGGTGAAACTCTACGGCGACGCCGTCCGCTGGTACCGCACGCTTCCCGAACCCGAACCCGAACCGCGGAAGCTCCGCTCGCTGCGCGTCACTGTCGACCGGGCCGTGGCCGAGGCCACGGGGACGCCTGCCGGGCCGGTCCACCTGAACGTGCCGTTCCGGAAACCCCTGGAGCCGACGCCCGTCCCCGGCGACGTTCCCGACTCGCTGTCGGCCGAGGCACCGCTCGCAGCCGAGGGCCGGGACGGACCCTTCGTGCGGACCGCGGCCGGCCGCATCGAACCCGAGGACAGCGAGGTGGCGGCGCTGGCCGACGCGGTCGAGGCGGCCGAGCGACCCCTCGTCGTTTGCGGGCCGGCGGACCCGACAGTGTCCGGTCCCGTGCCGGAGACGCTCGCCCGGTTCGTCGCGGCCACCGGCGCGCCGGTGCTCGCGGACCCGCTGTCGGGCCACCGCTTCGGAGCCCACGTCCCCGACCTGCCGGTCTGTGGCGGCTACGACTCCTACCTCGACGCCGACGGGTGGCCCGGACCCGACCTCGTGGTCCGCTGTGGCGCCTCGCCGACCTCGAAGGTCCTCCGGCAGTACCTCCGGGACGCGGGCGCCCGCCAGGTGCTGGTCGACCCCGCTGGCGGGTGGCGCGAAGCCGAGTTCACCGCCACCGACCTCGTCGTTGCCGACCCGACAGCCACCCTCGACGCACTAGCCGACGCCCTCGCTGGCGGGAGCGGCGCCGAGGCGTGGCGCGACCGCTTCGTCGACAGCGAGGACCGCTACTGGTCACTCGTCGACGAGGCCTGCCGGGAGTCCGTTTTCGAGGGAGCCATCCTCGGGGCGGTCGCGCGCTCGGCACCGGACCCGGCGACGCTGTTCGTCTCGAACAGCATGCCGGTCAGGGACCTGGACCGGTTCGGCCGCCCGCGGGGTGCGGACCTGACGGTGCTGGGCAATCGGGGCGTCAGCGGCGTCGACGGCGTGACCTCGACTGCGCTCGGGTCGGGGTCGGCGACCGACGACCCGCTCGTGCTCGTGACCGGCGACCTGGCGTACTACCACGACATGAACGGCCTGCTGGCGCTGGGGCGGTGTGGCGTCGACGCGACCGTCGTCCTCGTCAACAACGACGGCGGCGGCATCTTCCACATGCTCCCCATCGAGTCGTTCGACCCGCCCTTCACCGACCACTTCAAGACGCCCCACGGCCTCGATTTCGAGCCGACAGAAGACCTCTACGACCTCGAATTCGGCCGCGTCGACGGGCGGTCGGCGTTCGTCGACGCCTTCGAGGCGTCGGTCGCCTCGGCCGGAACACAGGTCATCGAGGTGCGGACGGACGCCGAATCGAGCCACCGCACCCGCGAGCGCCTCCACGAGCGCGTCTGCGAGCGCCTCGTCTGACTGTGACCGAGCGGTGCGACTGACCGGGCCCGGACCTCGCCTGACCGGGGACTGCGACAGACACCCAAACGCCCTTGTGGCGGTCGGACGGAGTAGCGACCATGCGGGTCGTGGTCAACGCGGCGATGAGCGCGGACGGGAAACTCTCCACGCGCGAGCGAGAACAGGTCGACATCAGCGGGCCGGCGGACTTCGACCGCGTCGACCGCCTGCGCGCCGACAGCGACGCCGTCATGGTCGGCGTCGGCACGGTCCTCGCCGACGACCCCTCGCTGACGGTCAAAAGCGGGACCCTCCAGGAGCGCCGGACCGAGCGTGGCGAGCCGGCCAACCCCGCCAGGGTGGTCGCCGACTCGCGCATCCGGACGCCGCCCGGGGCCGCCGTTCTGGACGACGCGGCCGCGAGCTACCTGCTGGTCAGCGAGGCTGCGCCGACGGATTTCGTGGCCCAGATGGAGAACGCGGGCGCGACGGTCGTCGTCGCCGGCGAGGACCGCGTCGACCTCCCGGCGGCGTTTGCACAGCTCGAATCGGAGGGCGTCGAACGGCTCATGGTCGAGGGCGGGGGCGAACTCATCTTCTCGCTGTTCGAGGCGGGCCTGGTCGACCGGCTCTCGGTGTACGTCGGCCCGGTCGTCATCGGCGGCCGCGAGGCGCCGACGCTGGCCGACGGCGATGGGTTCACCGAGCGATTCCCCGAACTGGACCTCGCCTCGGTCGACCGACTCGACGAGGGCGTCGTGCTGACCTACGACGTCAGTGTGAGTGGCCGGTGACCTCGGCGTAGCTCTGGCCGAACCGTTCCTCGAAGAGGTCGAGCGTCAACTGTTCGGCGGCCTCGAGTTCCTCCCCCACCTCGCCCTGACTGTGGTGGACGATGCCGTGGGCCTGCTGGGCGAACCCCAGCATGGCGAGGTCCCCGACGACCGTCGTGACCGACTCGTCGTCCTCGGCGAGCAGGTCCGCGACCGCAACCGGCACGTCGATCTCGTCGCTGTCGTCGTCTGTCGTCAGCGTAACAGTAACTGTCTCGTCCGACATGGCACCCGCTTCGCGACCCCCG
>JAHENO010000239.1 GCA_018609945.1 Haloarculaceae archaeon
CGCGCCCATCGGTTCGTACGTCCCTGCTTCGACGTTCTCCTCGACGTGGTCGCGGGAACTCGCCCCGACCAGCGAACAGGTCACGCCGGGGCCGCTCCGGGCGAAGTTGATCGCACGCTGGGCGCGCGTCTCGCCGTCGAGTTTCGCCTCGACGCGGTCCGGCATCTCGCGTGCGAGCCGGCCCTGCATGATCGAGGCACTCGTGAAGACGTCCAGCCCGGCGTCGTTGGCGAACCAGAGCGCGCTTTTCGTGCCCTCCGGGCTCTCGTGGGACTCGACGGTGAAGGCGTCGGCCATGAACACGTTGAACGGGAGCTGGATCGCTCGGAGGTGCGTCCCGTTCGTCCCGGCCGCGTCCGAGGCGGCACGGGCCCGTTCGACGACCTCGGGAAGCGCCAGATACTTGTCGTGGCTGGCGGGCACGCGGAAGGCGTCCCAGGTCGCGACGCCGTAGTGGCGGATATCACCAGTGGCTGCCCGCTCCTCCAGCCGTGTGAACGCCGCCTCCAGCGTGTCGTACACCCCGTCTCGCGAGCGAGTCTCCAGTTGTGTCTCGGGGTTGTGCACGTAGTAGAGATCGATCGTATCCAGTCCCAGGTTCGACAGCGAGCGGTCGAGCTGGTCGTCGATGAAGGCCGGCGCGATACAGTGCTGCCCGAGGGCGAGTTCGTCGGGATCGACCAGCCCGGTGTCGACGAACTCCTCGCGGACGTACCGCCCTGGGTCAGTGGGCCTGTCCCCGTCGAAGCCCACGAAACCGCCCTTCGTGGCGACAAGCACGGCCTCGCGGTCGACGTCCGCCTCGTCCAGTGCATCGCCGACCACGCGCTCGCTGCGCTGGTGGCGGTAGTTGATCGCCGTATCCAGGACGTTCACGCCGGATTCGAGGGCCGTGACCACCGCCTCGTGGTAGGCCTCGTCGACGTCGTCGGTCGGATTTCCGAGGTAGGTTCCGAGGCCGATACTCGAGACCACGCAGTCGGCGAACGACCGGAAGTAGGTCCGCGCGAACCCCGTCGAGAACCGGTCCCGATACTCCCAGGTCGCCTCGCGTGTGGCCATGCTCGCCGTTGGGCGCCGTGACATAAAAACGGCGGTCCGTCCGGCGAGTTCCGATCCGCGTGCCGACGCCCGGTCAGATGTCGCCTTTCATCGCCACGAACAGCTTGTTTTTGAACTCCTCGCGGTTCGTCCCGGTACTCGGGCCGAGGCCTTCCATGTGTTCGATCGAGAGCTGGCCGCCGCCCATCCGCGCGTGGCCGCCGGCGCCCGACATCGGGATGTCCTCGACGACGGTCCGCAGTGTCTTTCCCATGTGAACCCGGTCGTCCCGCGACCGGCCCGAGAGGTGGATGGTGCCGTCCTTCTCGCCGAGGACGACGACTGCCGTGATCCCCTCGAGTCGGAGGAGTTCGTCCGCGGCCTGCGGGATGGCGTCCACGTTCGAGACCGTCCCGACGTCGCTGACTGCGAAGGCCTTGCGGACGTCGCGATTCGTGATCGCTTCGGCTTTCACCTCGAGGACCTCGGCGTCGACCTGCGGGTTCGCGATGCGGTCCAGGCGGTCCTGATCGACGCCCGGATAGAGGAACTCTGCGGCCTCGAACTCCGCCGAGGAACACCCCTTCGTCAGCGATTTCGTGTCGGACTGGATGCCGTAGACCAGCCCCGTCGAGACGCGCGGTTCGAGAACTTTCTCGCCGTTTTCCAGGTTCGCCATATCGTTCGGATCGACGGGTTCCCAGTCCAGTTCCTGGAAATACTTCGCGAAGATGCTGGCACACGCGCCGGTGTCGTGTCTGACGTCGGTGAAGTCGGTCCCGGTCCCGCCGCCGGGATGGTGGTCGACGACGGCGACCGGCTCGACGCTCTCTGCCCCCGAGAATCCCCTCGGCTCGTTGTGATCGACGAGTACCACCGCCTCGCCGTCGAGTTCATTGCTCGTCTCGATCCGGTCGAAGTTCGTATCGAGTACCGTCTCGAATGCCCGGTTCTCCTGATGTCGGATCTGACCCGGGTACTGGAGGGCAGTCTCCGTGTCGACGCTCTCGGCCAGCGTATCGACCGCCAGCGCGGCCGACATCGCGTCGGGATCTGGATTGGGGTGCATCAACACCGAGACGCGGTCGTACTGGGCCAGGACACGCGTCAGTCCCCTGGCCGTCGTCCGGGTGAGACGCCGTGCCACCAGCCACGCAACGACCAGCAGGACCACGATGGCGGCCACCGCGGCTGCCAGGAGGAGGGGGTCCTCCAGGAGCGGCCGGAGCCGTTCCAGCTGGAGTGGTCTCCAACCACCAGCGTCCATACGAGTTGAGGCTCGGACCCGACACAAAAATACGTTCCCCTCGCTGCCGGTCTGCCGAAAACGGAGCTATGAGGGATCGCGGTACGCCTCGATCGCCGCCTCGTACCCCTCGCGGTAGGTCGGATACTCGAACTCGTAGCCCAGCCCGCGGAGCTTGTCGTTCGCACATCGCTTGCTCGTCTGGAGGCGCCGTCGGGCTGCCGTCGAGAGGTCGTCCTCGGCGAGTCGGTCCTCGACTGTTCGCTTGAACGGTGCGTCGACGCCACACTGCTCGGCGAGCCAGTCCGCGAACTCCCACTTCTCGACCGGTTCGTCGTCGACGACCAGGACCACCTCGTTGCGAGCAACGTCGGCTTCGACGAGATGCCGGACCGCTCCGGCCGCGTCGTCGCGGTGCACCATGTTCAGATATCCCGCCGTGACCGGTCCCTGGAGGTACCGTTCTAGCCGGTAGCGGCCGGGGCCGTACAGCCCTGCCAGCCGCGCGACCGTCCCATCGATTCCGTGTTCCAAAGGTTCCTCCAGTGCGACGCGCTCGGCCGTCGCGAGCACGTCCGTTTTGTCGGTGGTCGGCTCCAGCGGCGTCTCCTCGTCGACCCAGTCGCCGCCGTGGTCGCCGTAGACGCCGGTGCTCGACGTGTAGAGGTATCGATCCGGCGGCGACGACCGCGACCCGAAGTGGTCGATGGCCGTTCGCTGTCCCTCGACGTAGATTCCCCGTGCGGCGTCGGCTCCCCGCCCCCCCGAACTCGCCGCGAATACCACCACGTCGGCGTCGGGCACGTCTGCCAGCCCCGCAGGGTCGGTCACGTCCGCCTGCACCCCCTCCAGCCCCACGGCTTCGATGGCCGCGATCCCGTCAGCCGAGCGTCGCACCCCGACGACGTCGTGTTCGGGCGCCAGCTGGCGACCGAGCTCCAGACCCACGTACCCACAGCCTAGGATTGCCACGCGCATTATCGCTTCGCCCCCTCGATGTGGGCGTGCAGGAGGGCGTACTCGTCGATCGTCATCGGGTGGCGCCCCTCGACTTTCTGCTGGATCTCCTTCGGTTCCATGGCGCCGTCGATTCCTGCCGCGACGGCATCGACGTCGAGCACTGCCGCAGACATCCCCATCAGGAGGATGCCGCGGGCCTCCGCGAGGAGTGTCCCGGCGTCGGGCCGGTCGGGGTCAGTCCCCAGCACTGCGGTTGCGTCCTCGAGCGTGAGTGCCGGCCGCTCGCCGTCGAGCAGCGCCCGCACAGTCGCCTCGTCGATACCCGTCTCGGACGCGACTGTCTCGGCTCCGACCCGCTCGACCGTTGCAGCGAGCAGGTCCTCGTAGGCTGTCAGCAACTCCTCGTCTGTCGCCTCCCCAGCCGTCGGGAACTCGCCTCTGAGCATAGTCACCCTACTCGAGCGCAATACAAGTCAGTATCACTTCGGATCGATCCCGACCCGTCGGGGACCGCTACGGCCCCGGCTCGGGCCAGCCTGCCGATTCCTCGATCCCGTTGCCGTCGACATCGCCCACACCCTGTGGGCCTGGCGGCACTGCGATGGCAACCTCCGTGCCAGTTCGGAACCGTACACGCGTCGTCCGGCCCAGCCGTTCCGGCGATCCATCACCGTCGACGTCGAGTTCCACCCGGCCGGACTCCCGGACGTAGTTGAGCTGTGCACCCGGGACGTCGGGAGTCCCGCGGGGCACTCTGACGGTAAAGCGGGCGTACTCGCCTGCGACCTCGACGCGCCAGAGGTTGATCGTCGCGTACCAGAAGCCGGGGGCCGGCGCCACCGGCAACCCCGCGGGAAGGCGGCCGAGCGACCCTCCCAGCCTTTCCTCGATGGTTACTCTGGCCGTCTCCGAGACTGTATCTTTCAGTACCTTTCCGATCTCGTCCTGTAGATGCGAGCGGAGAGCCCGGGCGCTCTCGTTGACGGCCGGTTCGACCGGTCTCGCGTCGCCCTGCGCGGTCGCTCGCTGGATGTTCTGGCGGAGCCGTATCGCCAGTCGATCCCGCCCGGGGTCGTCCAACTCCCCGGCCCAGCGCTCCACCGCCGCCGCGTGGATCGCCGCTGCTGCCGACCCGTTGGTGACTGCGAGCGCTCGTGCGCCCGGCGTCTCCCAGCGAGCCATCCCTGCCGCCACCACTGCCCGCCGGCTCGGCCGGTCACCGAGGCCGAACGACGCCAGGGTGTCACGTGCCGCAGAGAGCCCGATCTGTGTCCCGTCACGGACCTGGTGTTCGAGACGGACGGTGTCGACGTCGTGGGCTTCGTCGGTCCGTTCGGCAGTCCGGAGCGTCTGGGCAGCAGTGCGAAGCCGCGTCGTCTGTGGCCGGCGCAGGATGGCCCCTAGGAGAGAGTCGACGGCGTCGCCGTAGGGCAGCGACATCACGTTCCAGTTTCGCGTGACGAGTGGATGCTCGGCCGCTCCCGGAGGGATAGGCTGGACGGTGTCGTGGTTGAGGCTGCTCCGGGTCAGATAGCCGGGCTCCGCGTCGACCCGCATGCGGAGCTCCGGTAGCGGTTCCGGATCCGCCCGCTGGTGTCGCCGTTCGTAGCCCGCCTGGAGGCGCTCGATGGGGTCGCCCGGCATGTCCCACCGGGACAGTTCCTCGCGGAGCCGTCCCGTGCTGTCACTCCGGTCTCGTGCCCGCTCCTCTAGTTCGCGGATCAGCCGGTCGAGGTACTCCGTTCGGGCTGCGACGCGTGCCCGCTCCGCGACGTTTGGATACCGCTCCGGGTCCTCGACGAGTTCTGCCCGCCTGTCCCGGAGTTTCGCGGCGAGAACAGCCGGTGGATTCGACCGGAACGTCGCGATGTTGCCGTGCGTGGTCTCCATCGAGACGTTTCGCGCCCGTTCGCGCAACGCCACGAGGTCCATATACACCCAGTCAGCGAGCCCGTCGGGCCGGTCCCCGTAGACGACTGCCGAGGCTCCGACGTGCTGGCCGCTCACGGCGCGTGCAGCGAGGCGGTCGAGACCGCCACGCGAATCCACGAGCCGTTCTCGGGCGCGGCCCAGAACGTCCTCCAGGTTCGGGCCACCGAAGGGACCGCCGCGGTCGTGGACCGACTCTATCGGTCGGACCGGCGCATGTCCGCGGCTGTGGTTGCCCGAGAGGGTGAACGTGACCGCGTACTCGTCGACTGTCTGCCCCGTGGTGGTCGTCTTCCTGCCCAGCGGCCCGATCCACCTGTATACCGTGGTGTGGGTCTCCACGACGGTCCGACCGTGGACTGCGATGACGTGGTTGCCCGTCCCGGGTGTCGCGTGCGCAGGTCCCGGGTCGCCGTTCCTGACACTGACGCTCGTCCGCGTCTCGGTGTCGACGACCCCCCACTCCGGTCCCGGGTCGTCCGGCTCGCTGATCCGTCTCGACTCGACGTGGTGCACGCGCTGCCGCAAGCGGACCCGCTCGCTGTAGGTTTCTTTGAGCGTTTCGTCGAGGACGTCCAGCGAGCCGACGAAGACCCGCTCTGCCGTCCCGTTGACGCCGACTGTGACTGTCCCGTTCGGGGCCACGGTCGGTTCGACCCTCGCGGCGTCGAGCGCGTCCTCCGGTGCGGGCGTCAGTCCGACAGCGGCGTGAGCCTCCGTGAGATAGGCACGTCCCGTGAAGTTCGTCCCTGCGAGGAGGTCCGTGAGGCCCGCCTCGACGGTTGCGCGCGTGAGAGCGTCGCGGCCGACTGGGTCGCTGTGACCGAAGAGGTTGCGCTGGAGCGAGAGGACACCACCGTTCGTCATCAGTGCGATGTGTCTGTTCGCGAGAACGTTCTCGATGGGTGCGCCGCCGTACTGGGCGTACCCGCGGGCCCAGACGATGGGATACAGCCGCGCGGTGAGCCGTCGACCCAGTCCCGGTTCGAGCGGCCCGGCGTTCAGGCGTTTCTCGTAGCGGTCGACCCTGTCGTGGACGGCAAGCGCCGGCGACGGGACAACCAGCGTCGGCGAGATCGTCCGCGCACCGACGACGCGTCCGGCACGGCTGGCAGTCAGCGTGACGTTCGCGATCCGAACCCGCATGGCCGTCCCGTCGGGTCCCGCCCGTTCGATACTGACCCGTTGCTTCGCGGCCCGGAGATCCGCCGGGCTCTCGATTGCCGGCAGCGACGCCGCTACCCTGACCTCACCGCGGCCGCGTGACAGCGATCGGAGTGTCTCGCGGGCCCGGAGGTAGAGCCGCACGCGGAGGCTGTCACGGAACGGTGCGGAACTGTCGAGTACCCGTCCGTAGGGCGTCTCTGCCCGGACAGTCACCGGTTCCAGTGCCGCCTGTCGGGCCGCCGAGACTGCTGCGTCCCTGAGTGCGCTCTGCGTTTCTGCCGACGCCCGATCCATCGCACGCTCGACATCTGGTTCCGTGGCTGCGGGCCGCTGTAGCGTTCCCGCGAGCGTCAGGCTCCCGACGAGCAACACGACACCGAGCAACGCGAATGGGACTCTGACGGTCACGACTCCCACCGCCTGACTGTGATCCGGACGGTCCCGGCCGAGACGGCGTCGGCGGCCGCTCGGGGCGTGTCAAACTGTTTGCGCATGTCCCGTTCGTAGCGTGCGGTCAGTCCGGCCACGACACGTTCGCGTGCGGCCGAGACGTTCCCCCGGGCGAGTGGCTGGTCGACCGAGACGCCAGTCGCGTCGGCGAGGGTTCCCAACCTCGCGGCCCCCACGACCGACGCCGGCGATTCCCGGCCGGACGGCAGTTCTGCGTGCCCCGACGGAAGCAGTGCGGCCGCCGTTGCCCGCGCGGCTACCGACGCGACACCGTGAAAGCCGTCCGTACTCCGGATGTCGCCACTGTCGACGCCCGCGGCGACGGGCGCTGGCACCGAGATGGTCGCGACAGTCACGTCCCGGCCGGGAGGTGGGTCGGCACCGACACGGACGGTTCCGCGGACGGGGGCGTCGCGGTACGGCTCCCAGCGAACGAGCACCTGCGTCCGATTGGCGGGACCGAGCGTTCGATGGGTGGCGTTCGAGACCTCGTCGAGGTAATCGTCCTCGCCTGCCGACAGCGGTCGGCCATCTATCGTCGCGTTCGCCACGGCACCGCGGGCGAGCAGCGACGCGACCGTCCCGTGTGCGCTGCGGTTGGACGCGCGAAGCGTGTACTCGACGTCGGCGGTGGTGGAGGCGAGAAGCGCGGCCCGGTCGTCCACGGCGACTGGTTCCCGATCTGGACCGGGTGCGACTGTGAGCACGGCCACCGCTGCCGAAACGAACAGGAGGAAGATGGTGACGTCAACGACCGTGCTGATCGCTCTCACCGCCAGAGCACCACCGTCAGCCGTGCCGGGTCCGTGTCTCCGGGGGTGACGCGCACGCTGACGCGACGGGCTGCACGCGGCGCACTCCCGGGCGGGTCCGGTCCGTGCTGCCAGGTTCTGCTGCGGATCCGGATCGTTACGTTCGTCTGCCAGCCGTCGGGTGCCGCGTTCCGGGCCCGCTCCAGCCGGTCCGGATCGACGACGCCGGCCACGCGCAGTTCGCCGTGGATACGGTCGAGTGCCGTCTCTGCTGTCTCCCGTTCGGAGTCTTCGGGCACCACTCCGGACAGCGTCTCGGCGTAGAGTGCCAGGCCGGTCCCGACGGCGAGGACCGCCACCAGCGCGACGACCGCCTCGAACTGTGCTCTATCCGACGAGCGTCGCATTGATCTCCCCCCAGGAGACGCGACGCACGCGCAGTTCGTCGGGTGCCTCGCGCCAGCCACTGTCGCGCCGCTGGGCCCGGTCGAGTGCCGCCGCGAACGAATCGGGGTCCGCGAACACGTCGGCCGGACGTGCTCCCTCGAGGACCGCACGCAGATCACCGCCGCGGATCGGCGTCACCGGTCCGTACTCGACGTGTGCGTGGGCTGTCCGGCCGTCCGCACGGAGACCGATCGTCCGGGGACCGAGGCGTATCTCCTCGGCCGGGACGGCCACCTCCTCGCGAGCGTCGTACTCGCTGGCCGCGACCGCGTCGACGGCGTCGGCGACTGCCCCCGCGCCTGCGGGGCTCCCGGTCGGGAACGCGAGGACTGTCCCCGCCACTGCGAGGCTGACGGCCCCGAGACCGATCCAGACGTACAGGGCGTCGAGGGGTGCGTCGAACACGGGCCCTGTGGCCGCCCGTTCGTATATAAATATCCGGCCGAGCGTTCACAGGCGTGCGCTGGCTCGGGCCGAACGGCCCTCTGTTCAGACGATGCCGGCGACGACGAGGTACGAACCCAGGTAGACCGGCGTCGCGAGGAGCAAGGAGCGCCCGACCTGGTACCCGACGAGTGGCCTGTCGAAGCCGCGGGAGAGACTCGTCGCGAGTGCTGGCAACACGATGGCGAACGCGAGCACGTATCCGGCCACTGCCGGGCCGAGTCCGGAGAGGGTCTGCCCGCCACCGGGCAGTGCCGACCCCCCAGCCAGACCGTCGGCCATCGCCACCGTCGCGCCGGCGACCATCGGTCCGAAGAGGGTTCCCGTATTCCGGAGCGTCCCACAGACCTCCGCGAGGTCCTGCCGGCTCTCCCGTTCGACGCGGCGGAGTTCCTCGGCGTGCTCGGCGAGTGCGAGCAACGCGGGGCCGACCGGTCTGCCTTCCCTCGCGGCGAGACCGAGCACAGTGACGCTCCCGCGGACCCGGGGACTTGGCACGTCCGCGAGCGCGCCGTGTGTCCCCAGAAACGCAGCGCGGACGTCGACGTTCAACTGGTGCTGGCGCGTCACCGCGCGGTCGAGGACGGAACCCATCGCCCCATCCAGGTCGGCCGCGGCAGCCGCCAGCGCGGTTTCGACGGCCTCACCGTTCGCGACCCGGCGTCCGACCAGCGCGAGCGCGTCTGTCAGTCCCGCTTCGACCTCGCGAACGTGGTCGTACACGGCGACCAGCGACCGGTAGCGTAGCCAGAGGGAACTGCCGACTCCGAGTCCGACTGCTGCGACGGGTCCCGCCCATCCCGGAAGCACACGCCCGGCAACGACCCAGCCGGCAGCTCCCGTGCCGATTCCGAGCCCGACGACGGGCCACCGCCTGTCCCGAACGTCGGGGTGGGATCGGTCGACGTCGGGTGGTGGGAACGCGACCGGGCGCCGGACGACCAGCCAGACGCCGGCGACAACGACGCCCACCGGAAGCAAGACGTCGTAGACGCCGACAACGGTCGCGGTGGTCACACCGACGCCAGCGGCGCTCGCGGCCGGCAACAGCGCGACGAGTGCCGTCGGGAGCAACACGCCGAAGGCGTACAGGCCGGTCACCGGCCGGCTCATCCGGGCTGCGAACTCCCGCATCTTCGTGCGGGTTCCGTCGAGGACGCCGGTCAGCGCCCGGTCGAGGGTTCGCTCGCGGTCGGGCCGGCCCATCCCGCCGGCCGCCGCGACCAGTCCGAGCGCCCGCTCCAGTTCGGGGTACCACTCCGCCCACTCGCCACCGAACGCAGCCAGCGGGTCACCGCCAGTCGCCCTGGCCCGCCGGACGTGTCTTGCGAGGCTCTCGGTCAGCGGACCGGTGCCGGTTTCGGCGGCGAAGGCGGCGGCCCGCTCGGGCGATGGTTCGAGGCGCATCCGCAATACGGTCCGGGCCACGAGATCGGGCGCCCGTCCCAGCGCCCGGGTCCGGCGCGCGAGTGCGATAACCCCGGGCGTCTCGTGGATCAGATGGGCAGTTACGAGCGCGAGCGCGAGCGACACGGTCGCTCCGAGCGTGCCGAATCCGAGGAGGACGCTGCCCACGAGTCCGAGTGCTGCCAGCAGGAGGCCCAGCCCGTAGCCGGCACGGACGACCGACGCGGCGTCGACGTCGCTGTCGAGGAATTCCAGCGCCTGACGCACCTCCTCGCTCGGCGTCACTTCCCAGGGATAGAGCCGCGCGGCCAGAGCACACAGGTCCGCAGTGAACGAACGTCCAGTCATCCGCTCCGGTCCGGCGTCGGGCTGCTGTCGCGTTCGACATCGGTTCGCATGCTGGCCGTCTGCGAGTCGATGTTCCTGGTCCGGGTCTCCAGGGCCCCCCGCACGTCGGCGTACGTTTCCTCGGGGGTCGCCATCCCGGCGACAAGCCGGCTGTTGCCGCGCTCTATTCGCCCCGTCCGCACCAGTTCCCCGTCCGGGCGTCCGTAGAGACGCTCGAAGCGGGGTTCCTCGCGACCCACCACTTCCTCGATTGCACGAACCCGGCGTGGCTGGTCGGCCGTCTCCGCGTATTCCAGCGTCACGATCGCGTCCGTGACACAGAAAGACGAGGGCGGGACTCCGAGGTCCGAGACGACACGTTCGTAGGTGGCCGCGGCGCCGTCGCCGTGGATGGTGCCAAGCACCGCCTCGCTGTTCGCTCCGACGCGCATCGCCTCGTAGAGAACGCGGGCCTCGCTGCCGCGAACCTCCCCGAGGACGAGCGCGCCGTCGCCGAGCCTGAGCGCCGTGCGTAACGCCGTTTCGGGGTCGATCTCGCCGCCGTCCTCGCCGGTCCGGAGCGCCTGCACGTCCCGGCCTGCGGACTGGAGCTGTCGGACCGGGAGTTCCGGGGCGTCCTCGATGAGGAGGGTTCGCACCGACGCCGGGAGTTCCCACAGCAGCGCCCCGAGCAGCGTCGTCTTGCCCGCGCCCCGCGGGCCGGCGATCAGCAAACTCCGGCCACGCTCGACGGCAAGTGACAGGAGGGCGGCCGCCGGGACGGTGAGCGTGTCGTTGGCGACCAGTGCCGGAAGGGTCCACGCCCTCCGGTCGTGGGCACGCAACGCGAACGCGGTGCCGTCGCTGGCAGGCTCCGTGATGCCGGCCACACGGACGCGGCGGTCACCGACCGTCACGGCCGCGTCGAGCGTGGGCTCTGCTCGCGAGAACGCACGCCCGCTTTCGGCACGGAACCGCGAGGCCAGCGCCTCGACGCCGGCCTCGGACAGGCGGACGTTCGTCGCCACGGTGTCGCCGTCGACGCGGACGCGGACGGGGTTCTCCGTGACCGGGGCCGTGAGAAACACGTCGGAGACAGCGGCGTCTGCGAACAGGTCGGTAAGAAGACCGTACCCACGGGTGTGCTTCACGAGGATTCGCGTGAGTCGTGTGGTATCGGCAGCCGCCGGTGCGACGTCACGGACTGCCCGTCCCGGTGCGCGTTCTCCACCGTCGACGTGGCCCGCAGCCAGCCGCCGGTAGGCTCGGGCGAGCGTCTCCGTCTCCGTGCGGTCCAGCTGGTGTTCGGACGGTTCCAGCACGTAGCGGTCGCGGCCGTCATCACGCGCGTATCTCCGGACGGTCGCGCCGGTGTCGAGGCTGCGCGTCTCGACGAGCCTGGCGTCGGGCGGGACTGCCGTCTCGACGCGCCAGTCGCTGGCCGTCAGCCCGACCGTCGGTGCGAGCACGGATTCGTAGCTGTCGGCCCGGGCGGCCAGTTCGGCCAGACCGACCTCGGCGGCGATGTCGGCTGTCGCGTCCGCCCTCCCGGTGGCTTCAGTGGCCGCCCCGAGCGGGTCGCGGCGTGCCAGGTCGGCGAGTCGCTCGTCGCGGTCCCGAACCACCTCGGCGAAGCGCCCGGCCGCGACGAGCAACGCACAGGCGGCGTCCTCGTACCGGGCTTCGAGGCCCGCGTCGGAGACGACCACGCGTTTACAGTCCCGGTCGACCAGCGCACCGACGACACTGTCCCGACAGGCCGGGTTCGCTTCGAGTCTACCGCCGTTCTCGCAATGCTCCGCCTGGACGGTCAGCGCCTCACCGTCGAAGGCCGGCTGGCAGCCACAGCACCCGCTCGGCTCCCCGCTGTCCAGCAGCCCCGAGAGCGGCCGAGGTGTCATGACTCGGCCTGGTCACGGCATCCGACTTAAGTTCCGGGTGGCGGACCAGTACGACCTGTTCACCCGCCTGCCGCGTGTATTCGAGGACGAGCCGGTGTCTGCCGCCCGTGATCCGCAATCCGCCCGGCGGGCCGACGAGCGGGACTTCCGTCGAGCGCGTTCGCTCTCGGCCGTCGGCGACTCGGTAGCGAACGGTTCCGCGCGGGAGATCACTCGATGGACCGGGAACGACCAGATACGAGATTTCTGCCGACGTCCAGGCTCCGCCGGGGAGCCGAAGCACAACGGTCCGTCGCGCTCCCTGGACGTCCGGCGGGGCGGGGTCGTTTCGTTCCTGGAGGCGAGCGGCCGTCGCCGCGAGCGTGTCGAGTTCGATAGCTACCCGGCTGTGAGCGTGGTCGACCCTGGCACTCTGGACTGCCGGCATCGAGACGCCGAGGAGTGCCGTCGCGAGTGCAACTGCGACGACGACCCGGAGCATCTACAGCAGCGACCTGACCCGCGAGATGACGCTTGCAGTAGCCGCCTGTTCACTCTCCTCCGCCGTGCCCGTCCCGTTCCGGCCGGTCGTCGGCTCCGGCCGTCCGCCGTCCGTCTCGGTGCCGGCCATCGCCCGCAGTTCCTCCGAGCGCGCGTCGGTGGGTTCCCGGAGCGCGTCCAGTCCCGACGGGTCGCTGTCGGATCCAGTCCTCTCCGTCCCCGGCCCGACGGTGCCCGCGCTGTCTCGGTGCCCGTCGGCGAATGGACGTTCGCAACGAGCACACCGGTCGCGTTCGCGGCCTTCCCCGCCTGTCAGTTCCGCGGCCCGTTGGTCCGGCGAACTGCGCTCGTGGGCCCCCTGTTCTCTCTGTCTGCTGGTAGTCTGGGACGCCTCTGTTTCCTCGGCTCCCGGGAGCTGGTCGATTTCGCGGCGTGCGGCCTCGGCCTTCGAGAGCGCCAGGTCTGCCCTTTCTTCGACGTCGGCGTTGACCGAGCGGACGTTGCCGACGTACCCTCTGAGTGCCTGTGTCGCCGCTTCGAGTTCGGCGACCCGGTCGGTCAGCTCCCCGAGTTCTGCCTCGATTTCCGTAACGCGCTCTGCCGTCGCTGCGCCCTCCGCGAGCGCCGAACAGTCGTGTTCACCGTCTGTCACTGCGCGCTCGAGGGCGGCGAGACGGTCTTCCAGAGTCCCGTCCATGGGACCGGCTGGCCGGGGCTTCACACTTGAATCTACGGACTGCGTCTCCGACATGTTGAATCGGCCCAACGTTCATTATCCGTGTCCACCACGTATCGGTATGAAAGTCGTCCTGATTGGTGTCGGCCAGGCCGGTGGGAAGGTGACCCAGGCCATCGCCGAGTTCGACCACGAGATGGGGTTCGGAGCTGTTCAGGACGCGTTCGCCGTGAACACGGCCCGATCCGATCTGTCGGCGCTCGAAATCGATTCGATGCTGATCGGACAGGACCGCGTGAAGGGTCACGGCGTCGGTGGGGACAACGAACTCGGCGCCGAGATCATGCAGGACGAGGCGACCGAGGTCATGGACCAGCTGGCCGGGCGCATCGATTCCAGGGTCGAGGCCGTCATGGTCGTCGCGGGACTGGGCGGCGGCACCGGGAGCGGCGGTGCGCCAGCGCTGGCGCGGGAACTCCGGCGGATTCACGACATCCCCATCTACGTGCTCGGTATCCTCCCGGGTCGCGACGAGGGTGCCATCTACCAGGCCAACGCGGGCCGCTCGCTGAAGACGGTCGTCCGCGAGTCCGACTCCTCTCTCCTCATCGACAACGACGCCTGGCGGGAGAGCGGCGAGAGCGTCGAGGAAGGCTTCGATTCCATCAACGAACAGATCGCACAGCGAGTCGGTCTGTTGCTCGCCTCCGGTGAAACCGTCGACGGCGTCGCCGAGAGCGTCGTCGACTCCTCGGAGATCATCAACACCCTTCGCGGCGGCGGCGTCGCCAGCCTCGGGTACGCGACGGCCGACGCGAGCGAGGACGCCGGCGAGAACGTCAACGTCATCACCAGTCTCGCACGGAACGCCCTCATGACAAGCATGAGTCTCCCGGACGCGGTCGAGGCGGAAGCCGCGTTGCTGGTCGTCGCTGGCGCGCCGGACCGCATCTCCCGCAAGGGGGTCGAGCGGGCCCGCAAGTGGGTCGAAGAGGAGACCGGCTCCCTGCAGGTCCGCGGCGGTGACTTTCCCCTCGACACCGAACGCCTGGGCGTACTCGTGTTACTGGGCGGTGCCGAGCGCTCACGTCGACTCGACGAGTTCATGCAACGGGCACGCGATGCTCACGAGGAGAGCCACCAGCGTGACCCCACGGAAACATTCCACAGCGAGGAACTCGAGGACCTCTTCTAGGCCAGGCTGGCGCCGTCGAATGCCGTCCGGTCGACGTCGACATTCATCAGTTCCAGGATCGTCGGCGCGATGTCGTAGAGGTCGGCCTCGCTGATGCGGACGTCCGGATCGTCGACGAACAGGCACGCGTTGTCGAAGCTGTGCATGCCGTTCCGCGGGCCGACGCCGAAGACCCCGTCGCTGCCTTTGAATCCCGCTTTCAGGTCGAAGCCGTGGTTGGGAATGACCGTCAGGTCGGGTGCGATTTCGTCGTGGTCACCCCGGTACGCCGATTCCTTGGTCTCGATGCGGTCGGCGACCGGTTCGCCGTCCGGTCCCTCCAGCGCCGCCAGTTTCTCGCGCAAGCGGCTGCGGACCGCGTCGTATTCCTCCTGTGGAACGGTCCCGCGAGGTTCGCGGCCCTCCAGGTTGAGATAGAAGCGCCCGGGGATCAGCGAGTACGCCCGCGTGTCGTCGCTGATGTCCCCGAGTTCGTCGTGGTCGTCGGAACCGTAATCGAGCCAGCCTTCCTCCCGGAGCCACTCGTTGAGGTGCACCTCGTATTCGAGGGAGGTGAAGCCGTGGTCGGACGCGACGACCATCGTCACGTCGTCGTCGAGTAGCGACCGGAGTTCACCCAGGTATCGGTCGACGGTCCGGTAAAATTCGAGGAACTCCTCCTTGTATTCTCCGTCCTGTTCGTAATGTTTGAACAGGAAGTGGTTCACCCGGTCGGTGGTCATGAAGACCCCGAAAAAGAGGTCCCAGTCGTCCTGTTCGACGTAGTGTCGGAAGGCCTCGTACCGGGCGTCCAGCGTCTCGTGTGCGTCCTCGATGAACGCGGACTTGTCGTCGTCGTGGCCGAGCTTCGCGTTGACGTCGATGCGGTAGTCGATGCCGTCGAGGTACGACCGGAATTCCTCCGGCGTGGCTGCACGGTCGACGCCCGGCGACAGAAAGCCGGAGACCATCCGCTGGACGTTCTCCTGCGGGGGGAAGGAGACGGGGACGTTCATGACCGTCGCCTGGCGGCCGGCTGAATGTACCCGATCCCACAGGCGCGTCGCCTGGACGTCCTGGCCCATGGGCACGTACGTGTCGTAGGAGCCGGTTTCGCGGTCCTGGAAGCCGTAGACGCCGGTCTGACCGGGATTGACGCCGGTCGTCAGCGACGGCCAGCAGGCACTCGACTCCGGCGGGACGATGCTGTCGATCGTGCCCCCGCTTCCCTCGTCTTCGATGGCCGCGAGGTTCTCGAACTCGTCGGGATGGTCGGCGACGAGGCTGTAGGGCACCCCGTCGATACCAAAGAAGGCGACGCGGGGCTTGCTGTCGCCACGCAACCTGTCGAACAGACCCATGCCGTCGCCTACTGGTGTGGGACACAAGAAGCTTCCCAACTCACAGCGGTCCGCTCGCGTGCGTCACTCCTCGTGGTCGGACAGCGCCCGTCCACAGGATGGGCAGGTCCCGTCTTCGGGCTCGAAGTTCGTCGGCACGACCGTCGGGTGGGACAGGCCGACCGCCGGTGATTGGGTGGTCGCCATCTCGACTCGTCCTACGGTCTCGCGACACTAATAATTACCCATGCTCATAAATCATGGCCACTGCCGTCCGGTATTACTCTCGGGTATGCCGATACCGGGAGCACGGGAGTACGCCGGCGGCTACCGGGCGTCGTGGAGTGCGACGGCGAAGTCGGAGTGGATCCAGCCGGCGGTGTCGTCGCGGTCGAAGATGAGCAGGCCGTCAGCGAACTCGACCGTCCGGTACTGTTGTTCGTCTTCTGCGGGTGGAGGGCTCGTGTTTTCGTGCATTGTTTCTGTCGTGACTGTGGGCGGTCAGGACTACGGGCCCGACGTACGTAAAGAGGGCGACAGTAAACGATATTTCGGGCCGTTTCAGCGGATTTTACACTCTTTTCCGTCCGTGCCGGATCGGACGTGAAATGTTATTCGAAGTGTTCTTCGTAGAGATCCTGGGCGTGTTCGATGGCGTCCATCGCGGCCTCGCGGTCCTCCCAGCCCAGCGTCTCGACTTCCTTGCCTTCCTCCAAGTTTTTGTAGGTGTCGAAGAATTCGTCGATCTCCGCGCGGAGCTGCTCCGGAATGTCCTCGAGGTCCTCGATGTGGTCGTACCGCGGGTCTTCGATCGGTACGGCGATGACCTTGTCGTCCTGTTCACCGTCGTCGTCCATCTTCATCAGCGCAACCGGGCGCACCTCGATGACACACCCGGGGAACGTCTGATCCTCGACCAGCACCAGGACGTCGAACGGGTCCTCGTCGTCGTAGTACGACCGCGGGATGAAACCGTAATCCGACGGGTAGTGGACGTTGCTGTGCAGCACCCGGTCCAGCACCACGCCGGGAACGTCCTTGTCGTACTCGTACTTGTTGCGTTCGCCCTTGAGACACTCCACGACCGCGTATATCTCCTCGGGCGGGTTCGGTCCGGTTTCGAGGTCTTCCCAGAGGTTGGTCATCACCCCATGGTGAGCGAGGCGACCAAAAACTACTTTCGGTCTCACCAGCGAGGTACCGACGAGGCACGGCAAACCCCGGTTCACCACGTAGGAAATACGTGGTATTGCTTATATTTAGTCTCAACTATACCGAAAACAGGAGCGAGAACTCCCGATTCCGTAAACCGGTTTTGCCAAAGGTTAAATACGTAGATAACGACCTTTCCAGTATGTCAGAGGCACAAACAGTTGCCGAGACGCCGGGTATTGCCCGAGAGCTCACAGCGTTCCAGCGGAACATCCTGACGATACTCGCCGAGGAGCCTCGCTACGGGCTCGCGATCAAACGCGAACTGGAGACCTACTACGACGACGACGTAAATCACGGGCGTCTGTATCCCAATCTCGACGACCTCGTCGAGATGGGGCTGGTCGAGAAGAGCGAACTCGACAAACGCACCAACCAGTACGCGCTGACCGAAGACGGGTACCAGGCACTGCTGGACCAGCTCGCGTGGTCGTTCGACAAGCTCATCGTCGATTCGGACCGCGCCGACGACATCGAGGAACTCGTCACCAGGTTCCGATAACAAACCCGCCGGCGCGATTCCCGTAGCGGGCCGCTTTACCCGCGATCCTTTTCGAGCATTTCGGCGACGAGCTGCAGTGACTCGTCGACGGCTGCCTTCTGGTCGTCGCTCGGAAACGCGTTCCGGACGAAAAACTCCTCGCGGAATTCCTCGCGCTCGGCCGGCGTGAGGTCATCGATCGGCTTGGCGTAGTGGTTGCTCGCGAATGCGGCGAGGGCCCGGGCGTTCTCCCCGTGGGTCTCGCCGTGTTCCGCCGCGACAGCCGCTGCGATATCGCGGTTGTGTTCGGCGACCGTCTCCCACTCCTCTGTTTCGCCCGGTCCCTCCAGCGGGCGTTCGATGCCCCTGTCGACGTCGTCCACCCGGTCGGGACGGACGGTCCCCTTCCGGACCCACTCCGACGGGTAGCAAACGAGCGTATCCCGGCCGTCCTCCCGGACGCGGGCCTCGAACCCGTAGGCGTCGAGGAGGCTGTCGCGCTCGTCCCGGTAGGCCCGTGCCTCGCTCCCGTCGGCGGCCTGGCGAGCCAACCGTGTCAGCCGTTCGGCCTCGTCGACGACTTCCTCGGGTAGGTCCTCGTCCGCTTCGTCACTGTCGGTCTCCGTCTCCATCTCTCCGCAGGGGTCGTGTGACTTCTCCTCGGCTAGGTCGTCAGTTCCGGGCATCGTCGAGCGCCTCGTTTGCCAGTTCGTCCGCGCGGGCGTTTATCTCCCGCGGTACGTGCGAGAGCGACCACTCCTCGAAGGAGTCGAGCAGTTCGCGGGCACGCACGCGATACTCCCGGAGTCCCGGGTCGGAGACGTCGTACTCCCCGCGGACCTGCTTGACGATTAGCTCGGCGTCCCCGCGGACGTCGACGGCCTCGAATCCGTGATCGGCTGCCACCTCCAGCGCGCGGACGAGCGCCTCGTACTCGGCGCGGTTGTTGGTGGTTTCGCCGACGCGCTCGCTACCCTCGGCGACGATACCGTCGGCGGTGACGATGACCCAGCCGACGGCTGCTGGCCCGGGGTTCCCGCGCGCGGCGCCGTCGAAATAGACGTGGGCGCGCCCCCCACCATCCCGGAGCACTGCTTCGATTCGCCCGGTTTCCTCGCCCTGGACGACGACCTTCCCGTCGTAGGCGACCGCGGTCCCACCCCCGTACTCGGCCCGCCACCGCTCGTGATCTGTGTTGCCCGCGTGGATCTCGGCACCGGCCTCGGCCAGGCGCTCGCGTGCTCGCTCCGCGTCGCACTCAAAAACGGGCATTCGACGCTTACCTCACCGTTCCACATACATATATTTTCGTTCTGATACGCACCGACACACACCCGCCACCGCTACGTCTTGCGGTCGTTAGCCGTTCCGTCGGCAGCGATAGAACAGAAGCCAAAAGATTTTTGTCCAAGGGTTTAAGGGCGTCGCTCCTACTACTAAAAGAGTGCGATGACACGGTCCAGCCGTCAGCGGGAGCGCGAGCGCGAGTCCGAAACTGATCCCGAGGAACGGGAGGATGTCCGTGATTGTCCTGAATGTGGCTCGGAAAACCTGATAAAGAGTTCAGACCGAGGAGAACTGATCTGTGACGACTGCGGTCTCGTCGTCGAGGAGGGGAACATCGACCCGGGACCGGAGTGGCGCGCGTTCAACCACCAGGAACGCCAGGAGAAATCGCGCGTCGGCGCACCGACCACCCAGACGATGCACGACAAGGGGCTGACGACCACCATCGACTGGAAGGACAAGGACGCCTACGGGCGGTCTATCTCCTCGAAAAAGCGGAGCCAGATGCACCGGCTGCGCAAGTGGCAGGAACGAATCCGAACCAAAGACGCCGGCGAACGCAACCTCCAGTTCGCCCTCTCGGAAATCGACCGGATGGCCTCCGCGCTGGGTGTCCCGCGGTCGGTCCGCGAGGTCGCCAGCGTCATCTACCGGCGTGCTCTCAAGGAGGACCTCATCCGCGGGCGCTCCATCGAGGGGGTCGCGACCAGCGCCCTCTATGCGGCCTGCAGGAAGGAGGGCATCCCACGGAGCCTCGAAGAGATTTCGGACGTCTCGCGGGTCGAACGGAAGGAGATCGGACGCACCTACCGATACATCTCGCAGGAACTCGGTCTCGAGATGGAGCCTGTCGACCCGAAGAAGTACGTGCCGCGTTTCTGTTCCGAACTCCAACTCTCCGAGGAAGTACAGACGAAGGCAAACGAGATAATCGAAACGACGGCCGAGGAGGGACTGCTCTCGGGCAAATCTCCAACCGGCTACGCGGCCGCCGCCATCTACGCCGCGTCGCTGCTGTGCAACGAGAAGAAGACGCAGCGCGAAGTCGCTGACGTCGCGCAGGTGACCGAAGTCACCATCCGGAACCGCTACCAGGAACAGATCGAGGCGATGGGCATCCACAGCTAGCCCTCGCCGCTCTCGATCCGTCCTCAGATTTATCAGTCAACGGGTGACCACCCCGTGGTATGCTCCTCTAGAATCGCCCCCGGCGCGGTCAGCGGTCGTGCGGCGCGCCGCGGCGGGGTATCTGGCGCCGCCTGTCAGTCAGATTCATACGGACCACCGACCAAACGGCGGTAGATGCGACTCGACGAGTTCATCGAGGGATTCGAGCGCGACGCGGCGGCCGACCGGCGCCGCCTGGCCCGCGAGAAGTCCTACGCGATCACCGACCACCTGGAAGACGTCGAGCGCCAGTTCGAGCAGGTAGTCCAGGGTGACTCGCTGTTCGGCTCGACGTCCCCGGAAATCTTCGTCGGGCGCTCGAATTACCCCGAGGTATCGACGGGCCTGCTCTCGCCGATGGACCGCGAGGCCGACCCGACCGACTTCGCGACCAGCGGCGAGTGGTACCGGCGTGGGCTGGACATCGACGACGTGCTCCAGCGCCGGACGGGCCTGCTCAACTCCACGCGCTCCTCGGGAGTGAACGTCGAGGATGTCTGGGACGGGTTCGTGGGCGTCCAGCGCGAAGTCGCCATCGCGGACCACCCGGTCGACGTGGAGATCGGCCTCGACGGCAGCCCCGACCTGGATCTCTCGCTCGACGACATCACGACGCCGACCGGACCGCGCGCTCGCGCCACGGACGCCGACCTCGCGGAGAACCCCCACGTCCCCCGCCCGGTCGAGAGGACCCTCGAAGACGACGACTGGCAGGCAGAGGGCGCCATGACCGACCGCTGCCGGCGCGGGTTCTACGTCTACGAC
>JAHENO010000240.1 GCA_018609945.1 Haloarculaceae archaeon
ACGTGACGGTGTACACGCGCATCTACGCCGGCAACGGCACCGACGGCACGGTCATCTGGGAAGGCGTCGAGGAGGTCGGCGACATGGAATCCGGCGAGTCGTACACCACCACCAGGCGCGTGGAGATCTCCCTGGCCGACGCGCGCACCGTCAGACAGCACGACGGCTGGATCACCGTCCAGACGACGGTCCAGTCCGACAGCGAGACGATGACAGTCACCGAACAGCGCCAACTCGGGTAGGCCGGATCAGCCGTCCGGTGCGAGCAGGGCCACAGGGTGCCTCGGCTCCGCGTCCAGCAGGTCGCCGATCTGATCGGTACAGGAGGTGCCGCTGGCGACGACGTGGTCGGCGTCGGCCGCCCGGAGCTGGGTCGCCAGGTTCGCCCCGACGTCCATCGCCAGTTCGTAGTACTGCTCCTTGTAGCCGAAGGAGCCGGCCATCCCGCAACACTCGACGTCGCTGGTGGTCACCTCGTAGCCACACTCCTCCAGCACCGCCAGCGTGTACTCCTCCAGTCCCATGGTGCGTTGCTGGCAGTGGCTGTGGTACGCGACGGTCGTGTCGTCACCCGTCGCGAGCGCGTCGGCGTCGGCGCCGTTGGCGAGCAGGCCGTAGACGTACTCGACGATCTCGTAGCTGTTCTCGGCCAGCGAGGCGAACGCCTCCTCGGGGAGCAACCGCTCGTAGTCCCCGCGGAACATCGCGAGGTCGCTGGGCTCGATGACGACCACGTCGTAGCCGGCGTCGACGTACTGGTCCAGCGTCTCCGAGACGCGCTCGGCCTTGGTCCGCGCCGTGTCGATCATGCCCTGCGAGAGGGGTGCGCGGCCGCTTCCTGGAACCGGTGGCACCGCCACCTCGCACCCGAGCGCCTCCAGCACGCGGACTGCTGCCTTCCCGCGCTCGACCAGCATGTAGTTCGTGTAGAGGTCGGCGTAGAGCACGACCTGCCTGTCGCCCGCATCGGCAGTCGCCGACCGCTCCTCGAACCACTCGGCGAGTGTCGGCCGCCGGAAGGCCGGGAAGTCACGGCGGCTGTCGACACCCGCCACCCGTTCGAGGAGGAGTTTCGCGGGGGCCGCGTTCGCCACCCAGTTCGACAGCGGCGCGAACGCGCTTCCCAGCCTCGCCAGCGTCTCGAAGTTGCCAAAGAGGCGCTTCTGGAGGTCGGGGCCGCTCTCCTCGGCGTCGGGTGTCAGGCCGTCGACCAGGAACTCGAAGTCCCCCTCGGTTTCGCTGTTGATGCGGTCCCGGACCACGGTGTTGATCCAGGGGATGTCGATCTTGACGGGACAGGCCTCGACACACCGCGAACAGCCCGTACAGAGGTCGTTGAACTCCGCCGCGGTGTCGAGCCCCTCGATGCCGGCCTCCCAGCCGGTCGCGATGCCCCCCGAGTAGGTCTCGCCGCCGAAGGCGTGGCCGCCGACGGACTGGAAGTTCGCGCACGTGTTCGAGCAGGCCGAACACCGGATGCAGTACAGCGTCTCGCGCAGGTCGTCGTCCTCGCGCATCGCCATGCGGCCGTTGTCGATCAACACGAGGTGGAAGTCCCGGTTGACCTCGCCGTCCGTGATGGGCGTGTCGGGGTCGTCGAAGTCGACGGGAGGGGAGTCCATCGGCGGCGTGAACAGCGAGATGTAGCTGGTGATGTCCTGGCCGGTGCCCGAGCGGCCGATGAGTTCGACGAACGGCTGGAGGTCCTCGACGCTGGGGACGATCTTCTCGACGCCGGCCACCGCGACGTGGGTGTCGGGAACAGTGACGGTCTTGCGGGCGTTGCCCTCGCTGGTGACCAGGGCGATGGTCCCGGTGTCGGCCGTAATGAAGTTCGCGCCCGTCATGCCGACGTCGGCGTCCTCGATGAGTTCCCCGAGGCGCTCGCGGGCGAACATGGTGAGTTCCTCGGCCGTCTCCAGGGGTTCCGCGGGGTCGAACTGGTCGTTGAACAACTCGGCGATGCCCGCCCGGGATTTGTGGATGGCCGGCGCGACGATGTGGGACGGTGCCTCGTCGGCCACCTGCAGGACCCACTCCCCGAGGTCGGTCTCGACGACGTCGACGCCGCGTTCCTGGAGGTGGTCGTTGACCTCGATCTCCTCGCTGGTCATCGACTTGCTCTTGACCAGGCGGTCGGCCCCGTCCTCGGCGCAGACCTCGGCGATGTACTCGTTGGCGTCGACGGCGTCGTCAGCGATGTAGACGTGGCCGCCGCGTGCCTCGACCGTCTCGGTGACCTGCTCGATCAGGTCGGGCAGGCGCTCGATGGCGTCCTCCTTGATCGCCCGGGCCTCGTCTTTCAGCCCCTCGTAGTCGTCGAGTTTCGCGACCGACTCGTAGCGCCCGACGTTGAACCCGCGGGTGTTCTCCCCGATCGCCTCGCCCTCCGTCTCCAGCAGGCGCCGGATGTGCTCGGCCTTGGCGTCGCGGGATTTGCTCATTCGACCACCACCACCACCTCGACGGCCTTGGGGCCGTGGGCACCCTGGACCAGCGCCCCCATGTCGGCCGTCGCCGACGGGCCGGTCGCCAGGATGACCGAGTCGTCCGTCGCGCGCACCGTCTCGCCCAGCCACTCGAAGGCCGCTACCATGTCGGGCACGATGTCGGCCTCGCGCAGGACCGCCACGTGGCGGTCGACGAACAGGCTGATCGGTTCGCTCCCGCGCGTGTCTGCACGCAACAGGACGGATCCGTACTCCGCGACGGCGAGGGACGCGCCGGTCACGCCCGTGACCGCGTCGTTCAGTTCGGCGGGCGTGGGGTCGGTGGTCACGCCCGCCGGCAACGCCACGCCCTCGACGCCCGGCGGAGCGCCGACGGCCGGCCCCTCGATGGCCGCCTCGATCGCCGCCGTCGCCTCGTCGGGTGCGACCCGGGTGAGCTCGACGCCGAAGTCGGCCGCCCGCGAGGCGAACCGGTCGTACTGTCCGCGGGAGGCGGTCATGATCGCCTCCCGGGAAGACTGCGACGCGCTTTCATGCCAGGGGAGCATTCGTGCCGAGATACTTCTAAGTTTCCGGCAGTTGGCCACCACGTGGGAATCGGGAGCTGGACGCGAACCGTCCCGCGGGGACCAATGACCCGCAAAATTCGACATGATGAGAAGGGTTCTTCTTTCTGAAGCACGTACGTCAACACGGGATGCGGAACGCTGACGAAATGCTGTCGACTGACTGGTATGGAGACGAATCCGTGAGACGACGATGACCGGGTCAAAAATCAGCGATGAGTAGCATGCACGCGGCACTGTTGCGCGGGATCGAGCGCACGCTGACGAGCCTGCGACCGCGGCGGCTGCCGTCGGTGTCGCCACCGGTGACGTTCACCGACGAGGCGGATCGCGAGATCGACGTCCGGGCGTACCGCGAGGCGGACCACGAGGGGCTGGTCGCGATGTACGACGAGTTCGATTCCGCTCACCGGGCACAGGGTATCCCGCCCATCGGCGAGAGCGCCGTGCGGTCGTGGCTGGAGCGGATTCTCGACGGGCCGGACGTGCTCGCTCTCCACGAGGGGCTGGTCGTGGGTCACGTCAGTTTCGTTCCCGACGGCGAAACGGGACACGAACTGGCCATCTTCGTCCACCAGGCGTACCAGAACGCCGGGATCGGATCGCACCTGCTCGCGGCGGGACTGGACCGCGCCCGCGAGGCGGGCGTTACGCGCGTCTGGCTCAGCGTCGAGCGCCAGAACCGGCGCGCCAAGCGGCTGTACCGCCGGGCCGGGTTCGCGACAGTCGATCCCCAGGGGTCAGTCCAGCGGATGTCCCGGCTCCTCTGACCGGTAGCGGCGAACCCGCAGCCTCAAATCCCCGATGTCCCTAGCACTCACATGAACCTGCAGGAAGAGGCAGAGGAGTACCCCCGTCCGCCGCTGTCGTTCACCGACGAGGCGGGCCGGGACATCGACGTCCGCCCGTTCGACGGCGAGACGGACGCGCTGGTAGAAATGTACCGGACGCTCGATCCGACGGACCGCTCGCAGGGCATCCCGCCACGGAACGAGGAGCGGATGGTCTCGTGGGTCGAGACGCTGACCGACGAGGGGCTGAACCTCGTCGCCTGGCACGGCGACCGGGCCGTCGGCCACGCCGTCCTGATGCCCATGGGCGACGGGCGCTGGGAACTCGCCATCTTCGTCCACAGCGACTACCAGGAGGCCCGCATCGGCACCCGACTTCTCGGCTGTCTGTTCGGCTACGGGAAAGACCACGGCGTCGAACGGATCTGGCTCAGCGTCGAGCGCCACAACAACGTC
>JAHENO010000241.1 GCA_018609945.1 Haloarculaceae archaeon
ACCCCATTTTTCATAAACGCTTGCGCGTCACCCTCGACGTCGATGTCGAACTGCTCGCCGTCGACGACGACGATGGCCGTGTCGTCGACCACGTCGACCGACGCCGACTCCGTGTGTCCGAAGTCGGCCGCCAACATCTCGCCGTCGTCGTACTCGTAGCGACGGACCTCGATATCCCTCGCTGCAAACTGCTGTCTGATACTCATCCTAACAACAGGTAAGCGTTAATACTATTTAAATATATCGCTAATATGGGCGCTACGGTACGCCCGAGCAGTAAAGAGGGATGAAAGCGGTTCACACTACTACGGATCGTCCTGACGGGTGTCTCCGGGACTCTCACACGACCGGGAGGACGTGGACGACAGTACCGTATACTGCCGGCTATAACTTCGTGAGGATATTCGGCCACCCGCGGGGTCGAAATTCCTCATGGGTTTATAGCCGGCAGTAGTAACAGGACCGCAACGCCAAGGTGGCCCATGAAGACAGTCACCCACCACGGACGAAAGACAGCCTACAGGCTTTCCCGCCCGGACGCCGACGACCCGACGGCGCTGTACGTCCACGGCAGCGGCGCCACACACCACGTCTGGGCCGCCCAGTACGGTCCGGACGGGCCGACCCATCCGGCAGCAGCGCTGGACCTGAGCGGCCACGGCGAGTCCGCCGACGTCGGCACCGACCCCGGGCCGGAGACGCTCCGGGCCTACGGTGCGGACGTCGCCGCGGTGGCCGAGGCCGTCGGCGCGGACGTACTGGTGGGCAACTCCCTCGGTGGGGCCGTGGTCCAGCACGTTCTCCTCGAAGAGCGTGCGGACGTCTCGGCGGCGGTCCTGGCGGGGTCGGGAGCGAAACTGGCGGTCCAGGAGGAGCTCCGGACGTGGCTGGCCGAGGATTTCGAGCGGGCCATCGACGCGCTCCACGGGGACAATATGCTCTTTCACGACGCCGACGAGCGCACGGAGCGCCGTTCGCGCGAGACGATGCGCGACGTCGGGCGTGCGGTCACCGAGCGGGACTTCCTGACCTGTCACACCTT
This sequence comes from Haloarculaceae archaeon, assembly GCA_018609945.1. Lineage (GTDB taxonomy): Archaea > Halobacteriota > Halobacteria > Halobacteriales > Haloarculaceae > SW-9-67-25. The sequence continues at coordinate 1,043 of JAHENO010000241.1, forward strand.
CGACGTCCGCGACCGGGTCGGGGAACTGGACGTGCCGCTGCTCGCGCTCGTCGGCGAACACGACCGCTTGACGCCGCCGGCCTACCACGAGTACTACGTCGAGAACGCTCCGGACGCGACCCTGGCTGTCGTCGCGGACGCCGCCCACCTGGCGATGGTCGAGCGGCCCGCCGCGTTCGCAGACGCCGTCGCGTCCTTTCTCTCCGACTGACAGTTACTATTATAATACTGCTCTCCTGACACGTCGGTGTGTCCGCCCAGACCGCCCGCCCCCGCGTACTCGTCGTCATGGGTATCGAGCACGTTGCCGAGACGTACGAGCAGAGCCTCCAGGAGGAGTACGACGTCGACACCGCGACCAGCGTCGAGGGGGCACTCGACGTCGTTGACGAGGACCACGACGTGGTGGTATTCGACCGGCAACTGTCCGAGGACGCGGACGTGGTCGTCGTCGACGAACTCCAGGAACAGGGGATCGACTGCCGGGTCGTCCTGGTATTCGACGAGGAACCCGAGGCGAGCGTTCTCGAACTCGGGTGTACCGACTACCTCGTCACGCCCGTCGACGACCGGGAGGTCAACGCGACAGTCGGGCGGGTGATTCGGATCGGCGAATACGTCGACCGGCGCCGCGAGCTGGGTTCGAAGAAGCTCAAGCGCAACGTCATGGAGGTCGAAGCGACCGGGAGCGACCTGGCCGACGACGAGACCTACCAGGAACTCAACGCCGAGATCGAACGCCTCGAGTCGGTGATCGACGAGATCGAGGCGGAACTCGGGCTCGAAGATGTGGACCGATTCTTATAAGAGCCGTCGTCCGGGACACCCGGTCAGTGTCACCCACGAGCGAGCGGACCGATCCCGACGGCGTGGACTACGGGTGGGTCATGCAGGTCACCTTCGTCACGACCGTCGCCGTGGGTGCTCCCCTCGTGGCCGCGCTCTCGCTGACGCGGCGGCTCCCGACCTGGGGCGAGCGGGTCGCCTTCGCCGTCCGCGTCGGCGCGCTCGTGTGGTTTCTCACTGCCGTCTGCGTCTACCTCTACGCACGCCGGAGCGAGTAGTGGGCTCCACGCGCAGGTAGGTGAGGCTCCACACCAGGATGGCGGTTTCGTGGGCGCGCAGAGAGCCCGCACAGCCGCTCAAGTATTAATCCACTGCCACCCGTGATAGTAGGTATGAGACCGTTATCAAGACGGAAATTCCTCGCCGCGACCGCAGGGCTGGCCGCGCTCGCTGGCTGTGGCGGCCAGACCGGGTCCGGCGGGGGATCGACCGACGGGAGCGACCAGGCGTCGACCGCGACGCCGACCGAGAACTCCGGACCGGACACCGCGTCGGGGGCCGCCGTGTCGGGAGCGGTGCCGACCGCCGAGGAGACGCTGCCGCTGCCGATGTCGCCGGGCGACCTCCGCCAGCAGGCCCAGTCCGGCGGACCCCCGAAGGACGGCATCCCCTCGATCGACGAGCCGAAGTTCATCAGCGCGTCGGCGGTCGACTTCCTGGATCCGGGTGACCCGGTCTTCGGTGTCGCCCGGAACGGGGACGTGAAGGCCTACCCGCAGAAGATCCTCGTCTGGCACGAGATAGCCAACGACACCCTCGGCGGCGACCCGGTGAGCGTGAGTTACTGCCCGCTCACCGGGACCGTCCAGGGCTTCGAGCGGGGATCGACGACCTTCGGCGTCTCGGGTCGGCTCATCAACAACAACCTCGTGATGTACGACCGCGCGACGGAGGCGTGGTGGCCCCAGATTCCGGCCACGTCCATCCCCGGCCCCTGGAACGCCGAGCCGGGAACGAAGTCGCTACGGGAGTTCCGGCTCGTCTGGACGACCTGGGAACGGTGGCAAGAGCACAACCCCGACACGCAGGTCCTCTCGACCGACACCGGGCACGCGAAGAACTACGGGAACGACCCGTACGGGTCGTACAACTCCCGGGGCGGCTACTACGCGAACGACAATCTGCTGTTCCCGGCCCTCGAGGGGCCCGACAGGTTCGACAACAAGACGGTGGTCATGGGTGCGCGCACGCCGGCGGGTGCCGCCGCCTTCCTGAAAGACGCGATCCGGGAGCAGCGCGTCATGACCGGCGAGATCGGCGAGACGCCGGTCGTGGCCGTCTACGACGACCGGTACGACACGGCCTACGTATACGAGAACCCCGACGAGGCGAGCTTCGAGTACGACGGCGGATCGATCGTCGGCGCCGACGGCACCGGTCACGCCCCCGACGAACTGCCGCTCACGCGCATCCACACGTTCGACGCGATGTGGTTCGCGTGGGCGGGCTACTACCCCGACACGAACGTCTATGAGTAACGCGCCAGCCTCGCGGGTGGGAACGGCGCTCTCGCGAACGCGCTTTGCCACGTCGCTGGCGCTCCGCCGGCGCGACGCCGCGCTCGTGTTCGCGGGCGTGACGCTCGTCTACTGGGTCGTGTACCTCTGGATGATCGGTCACCTCTCGCCCGGTCTGGGCGGCTACAGCGTGAGCGTCGTCGCGGACCCGCTCGGGAAGTTCCTGCAACCCCAGCTCGGCCCCTTCATGTTCACGCCGGTCGCCCGCGTCTCCCTGGGCCCGCTGACATACCTGTTCTCGCTGAACACCGTCCTCGGTGGCGTCCTCGCCGGGCTGGTCGGGCTGAACCTGGCGCTGACCTACCTGGTCTGGCGCCAGCCCAAAGCCTGCGGTATCGGGGGCTCCTCGAGTGGCTTCCTCGCGAGCATCCCGGCGCTGCTGTCCGGGACGGCCTGCTGTGGTCCCATCGTGTTGATCGTCCTGGGCATCCAGGCTTCGGGTCTGCTCCTGACCACCTTCCAGTTCCTGTTGCCCGCGGCGGCGCTCCTGCTGGTCGGGAGTCTCGTCCTCGTCGGCCGGCAAGTCAATCCCCAGGCGATCTAGGACCGACTGCGTCCGTATTCGTCGACGGCAACAGACGGGGCCCGGGAGCGCCAGTCTCAGGAGCGACGGCCGTCGGCCGCGGTGCGTTCCCGGACGTGCTGGAAGTCGACGCCTGCCCGGCGTGCGGCCTCGGCGTCGCTCTCGGAGTCCCCGACGAACAGCGTCCCACCCGGTTCGGCCCCGAGACCGCGCACCGTCGCCAGCAGGGATTCGGGGTCGGGCTTGTAGGTGTCGACGGTGTCCCGGCCGACCACGACCTCGACGTACTCGTCGAGGCCGTGCGTCTCCAGCGCGATGCGGCAGGCGGCCTCGCAGTTGAGCGAACAGACGCCCACGGGCACGTCCAGTGGGAGGTCGTCGGCCAGCGGGAGACGGTCCGAGGTGCGCGCCCCCTCCCGTTCGTAGTCCGCGAGGACCGCCTCGATTGACTGGCGGTGGCCGGTCTCTTCGGCCCGTTCGAGGCTGTCCCAGAGGGACATTCCCACGGTGTCGACTCCCTTGGCTGCGAGAGCCTCGGCCGCGTCCACGGCCGCGGCGTCCCAGTCGACGTCCAGCCGCACCAGCGTCCCGTCGAGGTCGTAGACGACTGCGTCGTACTCGGCTGTCACATCCGCCCCTACGCCCCGGTTTCGCAAAGGCGTGTCGACCCCGCTCCGGGGGACGCGTCCGGACCCTCGCAGTCCCTGCATCGGAGTCCCGGCGGCTGTCGAACCGGACCGTGGGTACTGCTAGCATAGAGCTTAATTTGCTTCAGGTCGTAGTTTCGACACGTATGGTGCTGAAAAAGATCACTGACCTCGTCCGACCGGACACGACGTACACCCACGAGTGTTACGACTGCGGCGAGGTGTTCGAGTCGGATGTGCCGCGGGACGCTGCCGAATGCCCGGAGTGTGGCGGACCGCCCGTCGTGCCGGACGAGAGCTGATCCCGCTGCTGGAGTGGCGCGTCAGTCGAGTCGGCACCGTACGCTAACGGACCGCCCGGCAGGTGAATCGCACGGGTTTTAAACGCCGGTGTCCAACTGGCCCGCAAGGTCGATATCTATGGAGATGCCACGCCGGATGAACACGTACTGTCCACACTGCAACGAACACCACGAACACGAGGTCGAGAAGGTCCGCTCCGGTCGGTCCTCGGGCATGAAGAAGGTCAACGACCGCCAGCGCAAGCGCCAGTCGGGCATCGGCAACGACGGGAAGTTCTCGAAGGTGCCCGGCGGAGACAAACCCACGAAGAAGACGCAACTCACCTACCGCTGTGGCGAGTGTGGCCGCGCCCACCAGCGCGAGGGCTGGCGCGCCGGCCGCCTCGAGTTCCAGGAGTGACCATGGCGGGGAACTTCTACCGCGTGGCCTGTCCCGACTGTCAGAACGAACAGGTCGTCTTCGGCAAGGCCGCCACGGAGGTCGCCTGCCAGGTCTGCGGACACGCGCTCGTCCGGCCGGCCGGCGGCAAGGCGGCCATCGAGGGCGACGTCGTCGAGACCGTCGAGGCACGATGAAGTACAGCGGCTGGCCCGAACCCGGCGAACTCGTGGTCGGCCGGGTCGACGAGATCGAGGACTTCGGCGTCTTCGTCGACCTCCAGGAGTACGACGACAAGCGTGGCCTCTGTCACATCAGCGAGGTCGCGTCCGGGTGGATCAAGAACGTCCGCGACCACGTCAGCGAGGGGCAGACAGTGGTCGCGAAGGTGCTCGACGTCGACGAGAGTGCCCAGCAGATCGACCTCTCGATCAAGGACGTCAACGTCCACCAGCGCAAGGACAAGATCCAGGAGTGGAAAAACGAGCAGAAGGCCGACAACTGGATGGAGCTGGCCTTCGGCGAGGACATCGACGACGAGCAGTACGCGGCCATCGCCAACGAGTTGCTGGCGGAGTTTGGCTCGATGTACGGCGGCTTCGAGGAGGCGGCCATCCACGGCGCCGAGGCGCTCGAAGAGACGGACCTCTCGGAGGACGAAATCGAGGCCATCGTCGAGACCGCACGCGAGAACGTCTCTGTCCCGTACGTGAATGTCACGGGATACGTCGATCTGCAGTGTCCCGACAGCGACGGACTCGACGTCATCAAGGACGCCCTCGAAGCCGCCGAAGGCAACGGTGATGTTCCCGAAGAGATCGACCTCGAAGTGACCTACGTCGGTGCCCCGGAGTACCGCATCGAGGTCCAGGCGCCCGACTACAAGACCGCCGAATCCGAACTGGAGGAGAGTGCCGACCGGGCACGCGCGGTCGTCGAAGAGCAGGGCGGGACCGCACGCTTCCACCGCGAGCGCAACGAAGACGAGGAGTAACCGCCCCCGCCCCACGGTGCGATGAAATCGGACATTCTGGTCTGTTCGGCCTGGGATGAGGAACACGAGCGGCCGGTGTACACGCTCGGCGAGGCGTGTCCCGAGTGCGGTGCCGACGCGGTCAACAGCGCCCCGGCGCCGTTCAATCCCGAGGACCCCCACGGCGAGTATCGACGCGCTCTTAAGCGGCGCAATCGGGAGTAGGGGGTATGGACGAATTCGACATCGAGGTCGTCGCCGAGCCCAATCTCTCGGAGCCGGCCTTCGTCGAGGGACTGCCCGGCGTGGGGCACGTCGGCAAACTCGCCGCCGAGCACCTCGTCGAGGAGCGCGACGGGCAACTCGTCAGGCGGGTCCACTCGACGCACCTCCCGCCGCAGGTCAGCGTCGAGGACGGTCTCACGCAACTGGCGGGTGCCGAGTTACACGCCGTCGAGACCGACGGCCAGGACCTGCTCGTGCTCACCGGCGACCACCAGGCACAGGACACTGTCGGCCACTACGGCCTCGCCGAGGCGTTCCTCGACCTCGCCGAAGAGTTCGGCGCCGAGCGCGTGTTCGCACTCGGCGGGGTTCCGACGGGCGAACTCATCGAGACCTACGACGTCATCGGCGCCGCGACGACCGAGGCCGGCAAGGAGGAACTCGCCGCGGTCGGCGTCGAGTTCCGCGGCGACGAGCCCGCCGGCGGCATCGTCGGCGTGAGTGGCCTCCTGCTGGGGCTGGGCGAACGCCGCGGCGTCGACGCCGCCTGCCTGATGGGCGAGACCAGCGGCTACCTCGTCGACCCCAAGAGCGCACAGGCAGTGCTCGAAGTGCTCCAGGACACCCTCGGTTTCGAGGTCGACTTCGGCTCACTGGAGGAACGCGCCGACGAGATGGAGGAGGTCGTCCGGAAGATCCAGGAGATGGAACAGGGCACGCCGGCCCCCTCCGACGAGGACCTGCGCTATATCGGGTAGGCGGTTCTGCACTGCGGGAAGTTGATTATCACACTGGAGCAAGCACACTCTCCGCAAGGTTCTTCATACCATATATCCGAATATACGGCATGGTCAAGACCATCCGGGTCTCCGAGGAGTACCATGAGTGGTTGCGCGCACACAACCGGGACGACGAAACGATGGAGGAGACACTTCGACGACTGACTCGAGGACCGGATCCGACGGCGGTTGCCGGACTGTTGACCGAAGGCGAAGCCGAAGAGGCGAAAGAGGCAGTCGACGCGCTCCACGAGCGGGACCGCACCAGACTGGACGCCGCCCGGGAGGCCTTCGAGCACAATACCGACGAATGATTCTCGACTCTGCGTATCTGTTCGACCTGATGGCGGACGATCGGGACGCATTCGCCAAGGGGGTCGAACTCGTCGAACGCGGGGAGATGCAGTGGCTGCCGACGCCGGTGGTCGCGGAGGTCTACTACGGCGTGGCTACAGCGCGAAGCGACACTGCCGAACAGGACGTCCGGAATCGGTTGCTGGGGTATCCCCGCGTCGACATCGACGAAGAGATAGCACGGCGCGCCGGCACGCTGCTTGCCGATGCGGACGACCGGGCGGGCGGCAACGCCGGTGTCGGCACGAACGACGCCTACATCGCCGCGATTGCAGACATCCTTGACGACGCGGTACTCACGGCGAACGTCGGAGATTTCGAAGCGCTCGGTGTCTCGGTGGAGACGTACTAACCTTCGGTTCTTACGGCACCGGATCGAAATACCGCGCCAGTTCGACCCCGAAGTCCGCCGCGAGGCCCACGATTTCCTCTCCGACGAGGAGGTCATAGCCATCCCGAAGGGCAGTCTCGACGTGGGCACCGAGCGCCACGTCGAAGACGGCGTCGCCCTCCAGTAGACCGGTCGCGCTCGTGTACTCGCGCTCGCGTTCGACGACGTAGCGGTCCCCGTCGACGAAGGGGCCGTACGCGTCGGTGTCGACGTAGGTCTCGTAGAAGTCTCGGGCGTGGTCGCGGACGTGGACTGGTGGCCCCTCGTGGCGCTCGACGCGCGGGCGTTCGACCACTTCGAGTTCGAACAACAGGACCGCGTCGCCGGTCGCGGTCGCCTGCCGGGTGTTTCCGCCGTCGCTGCCCGTCTCGGCGAAGGCGGCCGACCGGAACACGTCGAACCCGCGGCGGTCGAGTTCGCCCGCCAGTCCCTCGCGGGACTTTTCGAGCTGGGGCCAGAGCTGGTCCTCGACGACGTCGGGCGCGTCGAAGCGGACGGCGACGGGCGTCGTGGCGCGGTCCCCGACGGCCTTGCGGACGTCGGCCGCGTCGAACGGCTCTGGTTCGTCGTCCTCGAACAGCGCCTCTCGGGGCTCGGCCAGCAACTCGCGGGCGTAGTGCTGGAGGCGGGCGACGTTCCCGGCCGAGCAGACCGCGGCGACGTTCCGCTCGGGGTCGGTGGGGTCGACGACGACCAGCGGATCCTCGAAGGACGCCGCGCGGTGACCCTCGGGATCGAGTTCGACGGGCGGGTGCCAGTCGGCGGCGGCCCCGACGAGCGGCCCGAAGCCGCCGTGCTCCAGCACCAGGAGTTCGGTCAGAAAGCCCGAGAACCCCCGCGTGCGGAGGTCGCTGCCGTAGACGCCGATTCCGGAGAGGAACTGCTTGCAGACCCGGACGTCGCCAGCGAGGTCGTCGTCGAGGCGCTTTTCGAGATACTGCGAGTGGAAGGGTGTCCGGTCGACGGCCGACCGGACGTCGCTGGCGTCGGCGACCGCATAGCAGGGCACGAGGTCGATCTCGAAGCCGCCGTACTCGCCGACGACGTAGGGGTGTTCGGCGTACTCCTCGTGGCTCTCCGGGAGGACGGCGTGGCCGACCCGCAGGCCATACTCTTCCAGCCGGTCGCGATCCAGATCCGGCGGAAAGGAGACGAACAGGTCGATGTCGCGGTCGCCGGCCAGCCAGGTGTTCCGGGCGGTCGAACCGACGTGGAGTACCTCCGCCTCGACGGGGAGGTCGGCGACGGCCGCCTCGGTTTCGGCGATGAGGTCCGCGACGACGCGCTCCAGTCGGTCGCGCTCCGCCGACTCGGGCGTCACGCGATCGCGAACCCGCGCGACGACGGCGTCGAACTCCTCGCCCATACCCTCCGTTCCGGACAGGTGCGTGAAAGCGTGTCGATGCAGGACGGAAAGCGAAACGCCTATCAGAGCAATCCGACTACCGCTGAATGCGTGCCGCCGTAGCTCAGCTGGTAGAGCACCACGCTGTTACGGTGCGTAGGTTGCCTGCGTGCCGCAGATACGTGGTTGTCCCAGGTTCGAGCCCTGGCGGCGGCGCTCTCTCCTCCAGCGAGGCGTTCCATCGCCGAGCAACCGCTCAGTAGTGAGAGCGCAATCCGACAGGGCTCGAACAGACGAGTCGCAGCCCGGGATGGTGAACGGAGCGCTCACACCGATCGCACCTGCACAGTCCAGAAGTCCTCGAAGGCGTCTTCGAGTGCGGCTTCGGGGTCGCCGGTCGCGTCGACGGGTGCGGTGACGGTCGCAAGGTCCGACACTTCCCAGATGACCGACTGCTCGCCGACGACGTACAGCGGGTCAGCCGCCCGTTCTTCGAGGGCCGCCCGGCAGCGGTCGAGGTGGTCGTCGATCTCTTCCTCGCGGAGCCGCTCGAAGCGGGACTGTGAGAACCCGCCCTTCGAGTGCTGGCTCGTCAGGTCGCTGTCGAAGCCGTGGAACGCGGTCCGCTCGCGGCCGTCGTAGGTACCCATCGCGAACAGGTCCGAGCGAACGAGCGCGAGGGTGTAGGTCCCACGTGGCTGGAACCACGACCGGTCGAGACGGGCGCTCTCGCCCCACTCGGCGAACGGCTCCGGGGAGACGGGCACCGACAGACAGACGCCCACGAGTCCGGCGTCGTCGGTGACCGCCAGGCAGGGCGCGGCCCGCGAGACCAGCCGCGTGCGGTCGCCAAAGCCCTCGCGAACCGCTTCGGGCAGGTCGTGGCCGTCCGGCACGTAGGCGGTCAACAGCCCCTCGGGGCCGGTTTCGACCGACTCGAGGCGCGCGAGGATTTCGTCGAGACGCGACCCGCGGACAGCACTCTCCCGACGGAAAGACAGCTCGGCGTCCGCGGACTGGAGGCGGCTGACGCGGTCCTCGAGTTCCGCGACGCGGTCTTCGAGACGGTTGACCTGCCGCTGGGCTTCCTGGCGGTCGGTCACGGCGTCGGCACGGCGCTCCTGCTCGGCCGCGAGCTGGCGTTCGAGGTGTTCCTTTTCCTCCTCCAGCGTCTCGATTCGCTCTTTGAGTTCTGTCCGGCCGAGCAGATCGTCCAGCATACCCGAGGGGACACCGCCGGCGGATTAAACCCTCAGGTTATCGGATCGTCGCTCCAGCCCGGCGCCATCGCGAGCAACTGCGAGGCGCGGTCGGCCTTCGCGAGGAGTACCTCCCGCAACGACGGCGGGTTGCGAACCGTCTCCTCGATCCACTCCTCCGGGATGGCGAGCGTGTCCGCCGGGACGTCATCGTCGCCGTGGACGGTGAAGTGGTTCGTTCCCAGTTTCATCACCAGCGGGTGGTCGAGCCGCTCGACGCCGTCGCCGTCCGCGTAGAGCTGCCTGTTGACATGTTCGTGCTGGGCGCGACACATCTTTGCCGCGTCGTCGTCGCCCGGTTCGACGTACAGCCGTCCCAGGTAGTACCCCCTGGAGAACTCCTCGAACATGCGGTCTGTCGTGACCTTTGCTACCGTCCCGCATAAATCCTGTCCAGTACACTTATGTCGGCGTGCATTTCGACTGCGCTGTCGGGCGGTTTCTTTCTTCGGTCAGCGTCGTGAGTTCCGCCACGCTCCACGAGCGGTTCGTGGTCGCGCTCGGCCCGCGTTTCGACACCCCTTAGTCCAGTCCCGCCGCGGACGGACCATGGGCCGGGAGACGCCGATCCCGCGGTCGCTTGCGCACGCATACCTCCTCGAGGGGCCGAACCTGGTCGCACTGCTGTGTATCAACGGGCTCGCTCTGCTGGTCGGACTCCGTTTCTACGTCGCCGACCTACCGGCCGTTCCGACGGCTCTGTGGCCGCTGTTCGCCGACTCGCCGACGGCGATTTTTCTCGCGATGCTGTCGCTCGCGACGCTGGTGCCGGCCGTCGGCGACCGCTTCGAAGCCGTCCCGGTCACGCGGCCGGCCGCGTATCTCCACACGCTGGCGTTCGTCTGGCTCGTGAAGACGGGGCTCTGGACGGTCGTCGCGCTCAATCTCGGGTTCGGTCGCTACTTCCCGGCGCCCTGGGATTACTTCGGGATCATTCTCACCCATCTCGCGTTCGTAGTCGAAGCCTACCTCGTTCCACACTACGGCGGAACGACCAGGGGTGCGCTCGCGTTCGCGCTCCTGGTCGCGCTCGCCAACGACGTGCTCGATTACGGTTTTGGGTTCCACCCGCCGCTCAGGTACGAGCCCGGACTGGCACTGCCGGCCGCGAGCGTCGGGCTGACGGCGCTCGCAGTAGTCCTTGCCGCTCGCTCACTTCCGCGAGCGTCTGAAAGCGGATATTAAACGCTATTCGGCCCCGAGAATTTATTTCGGTGGTTTCTGAACGGTGCAAACGGAGGTCTGGGTTTTTAAGTAACGCGTGGGTAGAGGGGACAGAAGATGCGTGTTCGACAAGCTGTCGCCGCCGTGTTGATCGTGTCGGTCGCGGCTACGTTCCTTGCGGGCCCTGTACTAGGGAGTGTGGGTCCCGCGCCAGCGGAATTCCAGACGGACGAGCCCGACAGTACCGGTACGAACGGGAGCGAGGGATCGTTCGGGGATCAGATCGCGTCGTTCGCCCAGGCGAGCGCAGTCGACGCCCAGGAGACGACCGATCGGGGGATGTGGCAGGCCGAGGCCAACCGGAGCCAGGACCCTGCCGTGGAAGTCGCCGCGCGGTCCCGGCAACTGGAACGCCAGCTGGAGCGCCTCGAAAACCGCTCGCAGAGACTACAGGAACAGCGCGAGAGCGGGGCGATTTCGCAAACGGCCTACGAGGCCCGCGCGAGTGCGATCCGGTCCAGACTCGCGAACCTGCGCGAGTCGATCGAGGTCACCGCGGCCCTCGCGCGCGACCGCGGCGTGAATACCTCGTCGCTCGACCAGCTCCGTTCGGAGGCGGCCGACGTCACTCCTCCTGCGGTGTCCGAGCGGACCCGACAGATAACCGAGCCACGGCGTGGTCCGCCCGACGACGCCGGGCCTGACACCGACCGCTCCGGGGACGGACCACCCGAGGAAGCCGGGCCGTCCGATGAGGAAGACGACGGGACCGGCCCGCCAGAGGATGCCCGACAGTCGGGAAACGAGAGTGAAGGGGATGGTCCGTCGGGAAACGGGAGTGAGGCCGGACCGCCGGATGATGCTGGTGATGATGGTGGGGGCGATGGAGGCGGAGATGGTAGCGCCGGCGAGGGGAGTGGAGACGGTGGAGACGGTGATGCTGGTGACGGTGGAGACGGCGGTGGCGGCGGAGACGGCGGTGGCGGCCCGTCCGACGGGAACGGCTAGCTCCAGTAGCCCCGATCAGCGACGAACCGGTCGTGCATACCCTTTTATGCTGTCGCGAATTACATCACGTGAATGGACTCC